>CAMBRR010000017.1 GCA_945870315.1 uncultured Bacteroidales bacterium | reverse complement strand
GTTAAACCAATCAATCTTAATATTAAATTATGGTAAATTTTTCACTCGAAGGTAAGGTTGCCCTTGTAACAGGTGCATCTTACGGAATCGGATTCGCCCTGGCAACTGCATTCGCTGAGGCTGGAGCAAAAATCGTGTTCAATGACATCAAGCAGGAACTCGTTGACAAGGGTCTTGCTGCCTACAAAGAGAAAGGCATCGAGGCTCACGGCTATGTATGCGACGTTACAAACGAGGATCAGGTCAATGCAATGGTTGCGAAGATTGCCGAGGAAGTAGGCCCTATCAATATCCTTGTGAACAATGCCGGCATCATCAAACGTATCCCTATGGTTGAGATGACAGCTGCTGAATTCCGTCAGGTTATCGATATTGACCTCAACGGACCATTCATCGTATCAAAGGCAGTTATCCCGGGAATGATTAAGATGGGCGGCGGAAAGATTATCAACATCTGCTCTATGATGTCAGAACTCGGCCGTGAGACAGTTTCTGCTTATGCAGCAGCAAAAGGCGGTCTTAAGATGCTTACCCGCAACATCGCATCTGAGTACGGTGAGTACAACATCCAGTGCAACGGTATCGGCCCTGGTTATATCGCAACTCCTCAGACTGCTCCTCTTCGTGAGCGTCAGGCAGACGGTAGCCGTCATCCGTTCGATTCATTCATCGTTGCAAAGACTCCTGCTGCACGCTGGGGTACTCCTGAGGACCTTATGGGACCTGCAGTATTCCTTGCTTCCGATGCATCTAACTTTGTAAACGGCCACGTCCTCTATGTTGACGGAGGTATCCTTGCTTATATCGGAAAACAGCCACAGTAGTCATCGGCATCATTTATTATTTCGATGAAAGTAATTTCCAGAATAGCGGCAGCGGCTTCGGCTGCTGCCCTTTTGCTTTCCTGCCAGGTTCAGGAACAGCATGTACTTGTTCATAATCCTTCTGATTTTGACAGGATGGGGGAGACTGTTGAATTGGATTTCGACAATCTTCTTTCCAGCGTAAAGAATCTCTCAGCTGAAAATGCTGTTGTGGTGGACGCATCCGGCGCACAGGTTGCCAGCCAGATCTACACAGAGTCAGACGGCCATTCAGTCCTTCTTTTCCAGCCATCCCTTCAGGCCGGAGCATCTATGACCTACACTGTGAAACCAGGTGAAAGAGAAGATTTCCCGATTGTCGCTTATAGCCGTCACGTCCCTGAAAGGCTTGACGATTATGCATATGAGAATGACTTGGTTGCAGGCCGTATCTATGGCCCTGCTCTCTCTGACCCTCGTACTTTCGGCTGCGATGTATGGCTTAAATGTACTTCAAGGCTCATCCTTGACGAGTGGTTCCAGAAAATGGACTACCATCATAACTATGGTGACGGAATGGATTGTTATAAGGTTGCTAATACTCTCGGAGGAGGTGCTGTAGCTCCATATTCTGGTCAGTCTATCTGCCTCGGTGACAATTGGGCAACGCAGACTCATATCTGTGACGGTCCTATCCGCACAAAGGCTGCCTTCACTTTCAACGACATCGAACTGGATGGCAGGAAAATCAAGGTGACAAAGGAAATATCCCTTGACGCAGGAAGCAGATTCGTAAAATCTACCACTTGGTTCAATGCTGAGGACGGAGCAGATATACCGGTTGTTGCAGGAGCTGTTCTTCACGAGGTGATTTCCCGCGAGGACGGTCAGAACTGGATTGCCTTTACTGAGGTTGCATCTGATACTAAGCAGCCTGAGATTGACGGTAATATTTCCATCGCGCTTGTGCTTTCTCCTGAAATGACAGCTGAATCCACAACTACTATGCAGTCCCACGCAGTCATCACTTCTACTGCTAAGTCAGGACAGGGCGTCACTGCCTGGACAGGTTCAGGCTGGAGTCAGGGAGGAATAGAGTCTCCTGAGGCTTGGGCACGTCAGGTAGAGCGTTTTGCTGCCTGTGTTGCTACGCCTCTTGAGGTTACGCTTGTGAAATAACTAATAGATAATCTTGAAATCGAAGATGCTGTTGTCGCAGAAATTTGCATTTATCTTTGTAACTGTCTGTCCTTCAACTCTTTCAAGAAGGCGTGGTTCCTGAAGCTCTACGGCAAGGATGTCCCCGATTCGGACAGAAGTCAAGGATGTGCATTGGCAAAGCGCCTTGTCAAGGGCCAGTTTGGCTGACATTCCCTCAACCGCATCACCGGTCAACCTTCTATATATTACCCTGGAGTCAGCCTCCAGGGTATATTCGTTTTCAGGTGTCTCAAGTACGATGTCATTGTAAAGAGGAAATGGAATGACAGAAGTATGGTCGGCACAGGAGGCCGCTGCCATATCTGGCAGAAAATTGCCTACATACAGAAGCAATCCGAAGCCGAACGACTCGTGATATCTTCCTGCAAACTTCTCTCCCACTCCTTTGCCTGCTTTGACAATGCGAGTGAAAAGAATAGGAGACCAGAAGAGGGAATCAATGGCCTCGCTTACATAGAAATCATTGTTCTCCCTTTCCCAAGAGGTGTCCGGACGGCAGATGAACCTCCCGGTCTTTGCACTTTTAACAAGAATATTCATCTTCTCAGTGGCCTAGAACAAATTCCCTTGCCCGAATTTCCCCTGTAGCTTTGCGAAGACATCCTCCATTTCAGCTTCCGAAAGAGGAGTGTTCTTTCTTTGGGATTCAGCTTTCTTTTCAGCTTCGAACTGTTCTTTCAACAGGTTGAACTGCCTTTTGGTGTCGAGGGTGAAATCGCCGTTTTCTATCCAGGCAAAATATGAAGGCTCTGAGAAATAAACCTCTCTGGCGGTCTTTCCCTTGTGCTTACCAAAACTGATGACAACTTCTTTCTTCTCATTATAAACCAGCCTTCCGGCATAGTCCACAATCTTCTGTCTCTCGGTAAAGGAGGCAAGGAAATCCACATCGTTTTTCAATGTTTCCGGATATCGGTCCAACTCTCCTTTAAGCACTTCGTAAGTAGCAA
This sequence comes from uncultured Bacteroidales bacterium, assembly GCA_945870315.1. Classification (GTDB taxonomy): domain Bacteria; phylum Bacteroidota; class Bacteroidia; order Bacteroidales; family UBA932; genus Cryptobacteroides. The sequence continues at coordinate 31,443 of CAMBRR010000017.1, read as the reverse complement.
GAGTGTCTGCCTCAGCTGCGTGAGCATTCTCGAAATCACCTCCTACATAGAATCTGTATGCAGCCTTCAGATTGCGAGGCTCCATTGTGTGGAATATTGTCTGGACATCCACCATCTTTACCTTGTGAAGGTCAATCGGACAACTCTTTCCTGCATATTTTCTTGCTCTTTCCAGCTCTTCCGCAAGCATAGGCAGGTCGAACTTGGCAGAGTTGAATCCTGCAAGGTCGCTGTCCTGAAGCCACTGGACCACCTCGTCCATTATCTCATAGAAAGTGGGCTTGTCTGCAAGATCCGCGTCTGAAATGCCGTGAACGGCTTGTGCTGACGGATTTATGGGCCTCTGGCATCGGTTTACATAATCCCAAGGCTTCACCCTCCATGTCTTGATTCTCTGCTCATTGCCGGGCAGTATTTTCACGAAGCAGAGTTCGATGATAGAATCTGAGGCAATGTTCAATCCGGTGCTCTCTATGTCAAAGAAAAGTAAGGGCTTTTTCAGTTCAAGTTCCATTACTAAATCATAATAGGCATCAAAATTCCACAAATCTTTTCGCTATCCTGCTCATCTTCAGCCGGAACAATGAGGGCAGCCCTCTTGCTGTCCATAAATTTCATCACGATTTCATCGCATCCCATATTTGAGAGAATCTCTATGATGAACGGGGACTTGAAACCGATGCTCAGTGAGTCTCCGTCGTACTGGCACTGGATTTTCTCATATGCTGCGATAGAGAATCCAAGGTCCTGTGCTGAAATCTCAAGTGAGCCACTCTGAAGGTCGAATTTGATATGGTTGGAAGCCTTGTTGGCGCAGACTGAAACTCGGCGTACGGTGTTCAGAAGCTGGAGCCTGTTGATTCTGAGAATATTGGAGTTGTTCTGAGGGATGACGTCCCTGTATTTAGGATATTTGCCTATGACAAGGCGGCAGATTACCTCGGTCTGGTCGAACTTGAAAACTGCGTTCTTGCTGTCGAAGGAAATGACAACTGTCTCGGTCTCCTTTCCAATTATGGACTTGAGAATGCCTGCAGGTTTCTTGTGAAGAATGAATGAAGACTTTTCAGATGCCTTGACATCTTTTGTCGTATAGCAGATGAGTTTGTGGGAATCTGAAGCCACCAATGTCGTAGAATCTGTGTCGATGTCGAAATAGATACCGTTCATCGTCGGGCGCATCTCATCGTCAGCAGTTGCATAAATGGTGCTTGAGATGCCTTCTACGAGGCTCTGTGCCGGAAATTCCACAGTGAGGGCATTTTCATCAGTACCCGTTATAGGGGGATAATCCTCGGCAGGGAAATATGGGAGAGTGGAAGTACCGCTTGTCCACCTGCACTCGAATGAGCTGTCTCCGGAGGTGCTGATTGAGAGTGGCTGGTCCGGAAGCTCCCTCAGGAGGTCCATCATATGCTTTGCCGGAACGGCTATCATACCTTCCTCGGCCGCGCTCTCCACTTCTATCTGAGTCCTGAGCGTGAGCTCCGAATCAGATGCCGTTATTTCCAAAACATTACCCTTGAGGTTGAAAAGAAAGTTTTCAAGTATGGGTGTGGCTGACTTTGTAGGAACAGCCTTTGAAACTGCAAGAACTCCCTTGAGCAGTTCCGAACTCGATACTATTAGTTTCATATATTCAGTGTTTCTGTTTGTTCAAAAACTTGAGTTATAAATGTAAGCCAACAAATGTAGTAATTTTTTCACATAATTCTATAATTTCGAATGGCATATTTTTTGACTTGATTCCCGCCGGCCTTTTTGAAGTGTTTGAATTTTAATTAAAAAGATATGAAACGAGGAATTATTACAATCTTGTTGTCAGCCGTCATCAGCGGTCTGACGGCATTTGCTGTCGTAAAGACAGTCACTCCGTCCAATGAATCCACATCTACAATCGTTCAGGCTGACGGCAGTACCTACAGAACGGTGAATCTGTCCCAGGACAATTATCCCGATTTTACCTATGCTGCCGAATCGGCAGTTGATGCAGTTGTATATGTCAAAGTGACATCTGTGACATCCTCAGCCAGACAGACTCCTAACTCCATCTTGGAATTTTTCTTCGGATATCCTGGAGAAGGCCAGCAGAGAGAGAGGGTTGGCAGCGGATCCGGAGTCATCATCCGTGAAGACGGATATATCGTGACCAACAACCACGTGATTGATGGAGCTGACAAGATCGAGGTTACCCTGACCAACAACCAGACCTATCCGGCTGTCCTGGTCGGGACTGACCCTGCTACCGATGTCGCCCTTTTGAAAATAGATGCATCCGGCCTTCCTGTAATTCCTTTCGGAGATTCCAGCAAACTGCGCCTGGGAGAGTGGGTTATTGCAATCGGAAGCCCATATGACCTGCGTTCCACCATCACGGCAGGAATAGTCAGCGCAAAAGGCCGTTCGATGCCTAATTATACCGGCGAATTCAAGATTGAATCATTCATCCAGACAGATGCAGCTGTCAACCCCGGCAACAGTGGCGGCGCCCTTGTGGACAAAGCAGGAAACCTAGTCGGAATCAATACCGCAATTATTTCACAGACAGGCTCTTATGCAGGATATTCATTCGCTGTCCCTTCAAATATAGTCAAGAAGATTGTCTATGACCTGATTGATTTCGGCAGCGTTAAGAGAGCCTTGCTCGGAATCACGATGCAGCCAGTAGATGAGAAAATTGCAAAAGAAATGAAACTTTCTTCTCTAAATGGCGTATATATCTATGAAGTTTCCAAAAATGGAGCTGCTGACAAGGCCGGTATCAAAGCTGGTGATGTTCTTGTAGCGATTGATTCCGTGAAGGTTACAGATGGTGCTTCCGTCCAGGAAGCAGTCAGCAGGTTCTCTCCGGGTGAAAAAGCTATGGTTACCGTCATCAGAGACGGAAAGGAGAAACAGTTTGAGGTTACGTTCCAAGGCACCGCAAGTGAAAACGGAACTGTATCTGAGGACGGTTCAGTGGCTTTCTACGGCTCTTCAATCAGAAAGGCTCCTGAGGATGTTCTTCGGAAATTTGGTTTGAAAGAAGGTGTCGAGATTGTGGATCTCGGCCCAGGCAAGATGAAGGATGCCGGTGCAAGTCAAGGGTTCATTATCCTTTATGTGAACAACAAGGCCGTCAAAACGCCTGAAGATGTCATCGAGATTGTCAAGAAATCTGACAGGGCGGTGTTTATCGAAGGAGTCACGGCTTCCGGACGTTCCGGCTACTTCGGCTTTGGAAAATAGAAGCTGATATATATAATGAGACAACTTAAGATTACAAAATCAATTACCAACCGTGAGAGTGCCTCTCTGGACAAGTATCTTCAGGAGATTGGCAGGGAGGAACTCATCACAGTGGAAGAGGAAGTGGAATTGGCCCAGCGTATCCGTAAGGGCGACCAGGCCGCATTGGAAAAACTTACCCGTGCAAACCTGCGTTTCGTGGTTTCCGTAGCAAAACAGTACCAGAACCAGGGTTTGAGCCTGCCGGACCTTATCAATGAAGGCAACCTCGGACTCATCAAGGCTGCCGAGAAATTTGACGAAACCAGAGGTTTCAAATTCATTTCCTATGCAGTATGGTGGATCAGACAGTCCATCCTTCAGGCTCTTGCCGAGCAGTCGCGCATTGTGCGCCTGCCTTTGAACCAGGTGGGCTCCCTGAACAAAATCAACAAGGCTCTCCAGAAGTTCGAGCAGGACAATGAGAGGATGCCTTCAAGCGAGGAGCTTTCCGAGATGATCGATGTGCCGAAGGACAAGATTGCCGACACTCTCAGGGTGTCAGGAAGGCACGTTTCCGTAGATGCCCCGTTTGTGGAGGGTGAGGATAACAGTTTGCTGGATGTGCTTGCCAACCCGGATTCTCCAAGTGCGGACAGGGGATTGGTGAATGAATCCCTCAACAAGGAAATTGAAAGAGCGCTTTCCACCCTTGCAACCCGTGAAAGGGAAATCATCAAGTCTTTCTTCGGAATCGGATGTCAGGAAATGACTCTTGAGGAAATCGGAGAGCGTTTCGGCCTTACTCGCGAAAGAGTGCGCCAGATTAAGGAAAAGGCAATTCGTAAACTCAAGAACAATTCGAGAAGCAAACTTTTGAAAAGCTATTTAGGATAAGTACAATGACACCTGAACAATTTATCATAGCCAAAGCGTCTGAAGCAATTCGGACGCTTTACGGCGTAGAAATGGAGCCTGCCCAGTTGCAGGTCCAGCTCACAAGGAAGGAGTTCGAAGGAGACTACACCCTGGTGGTCTTTCCTCTGCTGAAGATCTCCAAGTCCTCCCCTGAAAATACAGGCAATGCAATAGGAGAATATCTCAAGGCCAATGTCCCGGAGATTGCTGCATACAATACGGTCAAGGGATTCCTGAATCTCTCCTTCTCAAACATCTACTGGAACGGCTTGTTCGCATCCATCTCATCTTCAGAGGATTACGGACAGCTTGACGCTACGGGTAAGACTATTATGGTGGAATTTTCTTCGCCGAATACCAACAAACCGCTCCATCTGGGACACATCAGGAACAACCTTCTGGGCTGGTCCGTATCCAAACTTCTGGAAGCCAACGGCCACAAAGTGATGAAGGTGAATCTGGTCAATGACAGGGGAATCCATATATGCAAGTCGATGTATGCCTGGAAGGTGCTCGGCAATGGAGAAACACCTAAGTCTTCCGGAAAGAAAGGTGACCACCTTGTTGGAGACTATTATGTGAAGTTCAATGACCTTTATAAGAAAGAAGTCAAGGAACTGGTTTCAGGAGGCATGTCAGAAGAGGATGCGCTTAAGAATGCTCCTTCTCTTAGGGCTGCTCAGGAGATGCTTTTCAAATGGGAACAGGGCGATCCCGAGGTAGTGGAACTCTGGAAAATGATGAACGGCTGGGTATATGAAGGCTTCGACAAGACATACAAGGATCTTGGAATCAGTTTCGACAGGACATATTATGAATCCCAGACCTATCTGTTCGGAAAGGCCCTTGTCCAGAAAGGACTCAAGGATGGGATATTCGAAACTCAGGAGGATGGCTCCGTATGGTGTGACCTTACTGCAGACGGACTCGATCGTAAGCTGCTTCTGCGTGGTGATGGAACATCCGTCTATATGACACAGGATCTTGGAACCGCCGAGCAGCGTTTCAAGGAGTATAATCTTGACGAGCACGTGTATGTGGTCGGGAATGAGCAGAACTATCATTTCCAGGTTCTGAAACTCATACTCGGCAAGCTCGGTTTTCCTTGGGCAGAGAGCATATACCACCTGTCATATGGAATGGTTGAACTTCCGGAAGGAAAGATGAAATCACGCGAAGGTACGGTGGTCGATGCAGATGACCTGCTTGCAAGTATGTATGAAACGGCAAGGGAGACTTCCCTGGAACTTGGGAAGATTGACAATATGACAGAGGAGGAGCAGGATGCTCTCTTCAGGATGATTAGTCTGGGAGCTTTGAAATATTTCATTCTCAAGGTGGATCCGAAGAAGACAATGCTCTTCAATCCAAGGGAATCCATTGACTTCAACGGCAACACAGGCCCGTTCATCCAATATACTCATGCAAGGATACGCTCAATCCTCAGGAAGGCTTCAGAAAGCGGTCTGACCTTCTCGTCCGAGGATGTGCTTCCGGAGTCGGTGCTTTCTCCTAAGGAGGTGCGCATCATCAAACTCTTGAATATCTTCCCTGCAAAGATCGCCGAGGCCGGAGCCGCCCTTTCTCCTGCCGTTGTGGCAAACTATGCTTACGACCTGGCTAAAGAATTCAATCAGTATTATCACGATACTCCTATCTTGAAGGAAGAGGATCAGGCTGTACTCAAATACAGGCTTGTCCTGATTGAAAGCATTGCAAAAGTCCTTGTCAAAGCGATGTCAATCCTTGGAATCACCCTTCCGGAAAGGATGTAAAGAATTCAAAATATTAAAAAAGACTGACCGAAAGGCCAGTCTTTTTTAATTCTTATTCCCCGTCTGCCGGGTCGTCATCTCCAGTAGAATATTGTGAGATGTTGTCATCAGGAAGGCTCTCTGAATCGTCTCCTGAGTCATCATCGTCTCCGTCTTCACCGTCAAGCCAGCGCTCGATATCCTCTGCATCATCAGTCTTGACCTTGATTTTCACAAGGTAGATTGCGTCTGGAATCTCCACTGTCACGGCATAGAAGCAAGTGCCGTCAGGCTTGTCATATTTCATTAGATCCGGGAAATAATCACTGAACCCTTTAGGGTATTTTTCTGCGAATGCAGCTGCCAACTCCTCTGACATATTTTCATAGCTGACCACTGCTCTCCTCTTCGGTGTTGTTGCCATATCTGTTTATAGATTGAAGTTTCATAAATCGGGTGCAAGTGTATTACTTTTTTTTGAATTCACCAACACTCAAGGATAATTTTCTCGCATCTAATGGAAATATTTTCATATTTTTGTGCCGGAGGTTCCTGACAAGGAACAGAATGTTCTTCAAAACGCATATTGCAGATGAAAATTGCCAATGACTATATGTTTCCCACCTCGGTGAAGGAAGTCGAAAAACTTGGCTGGGATTATATAGATGTGATATTTTTTACCGGAGACGCCTTCGTGGACCATCCTTCTTTCGGTACAGCCGTGATATCCAGATGGTTGCAGAAATTCGGATATAGAGTTGCCATCGTTCCCCAGCCCAACTGGAGGGATGATTTGAGGGATTTTCGCAAACTGGGAACTCCAAGGCTTTATTTCGCAGTCAATGCGGGCGCTATGGATTCTATGGTCAACCACTATACGGCATCCAAGCGCCTTCGCAGCGATGATGCTTATACACCTGAAGGAAAGGCAGGTCAGCGACCTGATTATGCTGTTACTGTATATACCCGCATACTGAAAGACCTGTATCCGGACATCCCTGTTGTAATCGGTGGTATTGAAGCCTCCCTGAGAAGGTTCACCCATTACGACTACTGGCAGGACGCTCTCAAACCGTCAGTCCTTGTGGACAGCGGAGCAGACTGGCTGTGTTACGGAATGGGGGAGAGGCCGATGATTGAACTCACAAGGGCAATAGAGTCCGGACGCAATCTTTCTGAAATCAGGAAGATCCCTCAGCTTGGTTTCAAGATGGATGGAAGGTGCAGGCTGAAGGACGCCGTTTATCTCAATTCCTACGAGCGCTGCTGTAAGGACAAGGTCGCTTTTGCTGAGAATTTCCACATCATAGAGACTTATGCAAATATGCTGCATCCTCCTGTCCTGGTGGAGCCTGTAGGGGAGGGATATGTTCAGATTAATCCGCCTTATCCACCCGCCACGGAACAGGAAATGGATTCCATCTGGGCTCTTCCGTTCACGAAACTGCCCCATCCTCGCTACAAGGGCAAGCATATCCCGGCATTTGAGATGATCAAGTTTTCAATCAATACGCACAGAGGCTGTTTCGGAGGGTGTAATTTCTGTACCATCGCTGCCCATCAGGGGAAGTTTATCCAATCCCGCAGCGAAGAATCCATATTGAAGGAGGCTGCTGCTTTGAAGAAGCTTCCCGGATTTGCGGGGAACATATCCGATGTCGGGGCCCCTACTGCCAATATGTATGGAATGCATTCAAGAGATGCCTCTCTTTGCGAGAAATGCCGTCGGAAATCTTGTCTCTTTCCATCTCCGTGCCGCAATATGGATCGTTCGCACAGACGCCTTCTGGACCTTTATTCAAGACTATCCAAGGTTGATGGTATCCGTCATTTCTACATAGGCAGCGGCATTCGCTATGATCTGTTTCTGGATAAGGATGGTTTCGTAGATGAGACCAGTGCTCCGTATCTGAAGGAACTCATCCTTGAGCATACCTCAGGGCGATTGAAGGTCGCTCCGGAACATACAGAAGAGTCCGTACTCAAACTTATGGCAAAACCGTCTTTCGACCTGTTTGTGAGGCTGAGGAAGGAGTTTGACAGAATAGTTGCATCGAGTGGACGCAAATGTGAGCTTGTTCCATATTTCATTTCTGCCCATCCAGGGTGCGGTATGAAGGAAATGGAGGCTTTGAGCCGCAATCCTGCCTTGGATGGCCTGTATATGGACCAGGTTCAGGATTTTACCCCAACTCCGATGACTACGTCTTCCGTGATGTTCTATACGGGTTTGAATCCCAAGAACTTACAAAAGGTTTTTGTCGAAAGGGATATTGAGAAGAAACGCCGTCAGAAGTCTTTTTTCTTTCGCCATCCTCAAAAAACACAAAAAAAGCGATAAAAAATCTTTAAAAAAGTTTGGAGTGTAACGAAATTTGCCTATCTTTGCAATCCCAATTCGAAAGGAGGTCCACAAGACCTAACGAAGAGGCCTGGATTGATTCGTTAGCTCAGTTGGTAGAGCACAACACTTTTAATGTTGGGGTCTTGGGTTCGAGCCCCAAACGGATCACAAAGTTCATTATTATTCTGCTTCCTTAGCTCAGTTGGTAGAGCACGACACTCTTAATGTTGGGGTCCAGGGTTCGAGCCCCTGAGGGAGCACAAACGGAGTTCAGAAATGAACTCCGTTTTTTTTGTTATATGTCTGAAAATGAGCTCCTGCTTCTGGTGGATGCTTTTGGACTTTGATTGTGCCGGGTTGATGTTAGGATAGGAGGGCGACGAGGCCGGAGAAGGCCATAAAGCAGTAGATGATGCGCCTGAGGAGGGCAGCGTTGATGTGTTCAAAGATTTTGGAACCAATGTACAGTCCTATCAGAACTCCGACTATTCCGACGCACCAGGATTTCAGTACACAGGCAGTCACGAATCCGTTTCCGGCCCTATAGAATGTCATAAGTGTATTTCCTATCAAGAAATACCACTGAGTAAGCGCCATATATTCCAACTTGTCGTCAGAACACCCAAGGAAATATATTACTGCCGGAGGTCCCTGCATAGCGAAAAGTCCGCCCATAGCCCCGGAAATCGTACCCATTGAAATTTGCACTGCAGCAGTCGGTTTCAGGTGGAATTTCCCGTTGAAAAAGAAGAAATAAAGACTGATGAGAATCATTACTCCTCCCAATGCCTTCTTTACAATGTGACCGTCAATCCACTTAAGTGCCAGAACGGCGAAAAATGAGGTTACGCTAAAGGTGATGAGGATGGGTAAAAGTTTTTTCCAGGACACTTGCTTGAACATCCGGATTGCTGGTATCAGGGCTGCAAAGATTGCAAGAAGTCCGGACAGGGCGGTTGCTTCCCCATAATGAGGCATTATGAAAGGCAGCACCATCATAATGACGATTCCGAAACCGAAACCGCTCACTCTTTGAGTGAGACTGGCCACGGCTGCCATCAGGAAGACGATAAAGTACGAGGTCAATTCCATAACTCATCCGGCTTGTTAGCAATCGGGCGTTAAAGTTAACTTAAAAATTGGGGTTGACCAAATAAAAAAGGCGGTAAAGCCTTTTGAATAAGAACTTTACCGCCTAATTGATTGTATTGCAACAATTTATTTGGTTGCTTTGATTGCAGCCTGTGCAGCAGCCAGACGTGCGATTGGCACGCGGAACGGTGAGCAGGATACATAGTTGAGGCCAATCTTGTAGCAGAACTCTACGGATGCAGGGTCACCGCCGTGCTCGCCGCAGATACCGCATTTGAGGTTCTCCCTTGTGCCACGACCTTCTTTAACAGCATAGTCAACGAGCTTGCCGACAGCCTTCTGGTCAAGAGTCTTGAACGGATCGGCATCGAGAAGCTTGTTGCCAAGGTATTCACCCATAAAGGTTCCTACGTCATCGCGAGAGAAGCCGAAGGTCATCTGGGTAAGGTCGTTGGTACCGAATGAGAAGAACTCAGCAGTACGAGCCATCCTGTCAGCGGTGAGGGCTGCACGAGGAATCTCGATCATAGTACCAAACTTGTAGTCGATAGCGAATCCGAATGTAGACTCAACCTCAGCTTTGATCTTCTCGCAGATTGCCTTCTGGAAGCGGAGCTCACGCTCTGAAATGGTTACAGGAACCATAATCTCAGGAAGCGGATTGAAGCCCTCTTTCTTCAACTCGGCAGCAGCCGTGAAGATTGCACGGAACTGAGTCTCGGAAATCATAGGATAGGTGATGTGCAGACGCACTCCGCGGTGTCCCATCATAGGGTTGACCTCGTGGAGTGACTCGCCACGTTTCTCAATCTCACCTACAGAGATGTGAAGCTCCTCTGCAAGTTCCTCTTTCTTGTTCTCTGTCTGAGGAACGAACTCGTGAAGAGGTGGGTCGAGAAGACGGAAGGTGACAGGCTTGCCATCCATAACCTTCATCGTACCCTTGACTGAAGCCTTGATGTATGGCTCAAGTTCAGCAAGAGCTGCCTTTCTCTCCTCATCGCTCTTGGCAAGAATCATCTTGCGGAGTTTTGAAAGCGGAGTCTCAGAGTTCTTGCCGTAGAACATATGCTCGATACGGAACAGACCGATACCCTCAGCACCGAAGCTGATTGCACGCTCTGCATCCTCCGGAGTGTCGGCGTTGGTGCGGACACCAAGAGTGCGGAACTTGTCAACGATTTCCATAAACTTCACGAAACGAGGGTTATCGGAAGCGTCCATAGTGTCAATGGCAACGTCATAAACGAGTCCTTTTGCACCGTTGAGTGAAAGAACGTCTCCCTCGTGGTATTCCTTGTCAGAACCTTTGAAGCGGATGGTCTTGGTTTCAAGGTCAATCTTCATTGCTTCGCAACCTACGATGCAGCATTTGCCCCATCCACGTGCAACAAGAGCAGCATGTGAGGTCATACCACCTCTCTGGGTAAGGATACCGGTGCAGGCACGCATACCTTCAACATCTTCAGGAGAAGTTTCCTCACGAACGAGGATGGTCTTGATGCCTTTTTCGTTAGCCTCCATTGCAGCCTCGGAAGTGAAGACAATGGTTCCTACTGCTCCACCTGGAGAAGCCGGAAGACCGAGAGCAACTACGCTTGCCTTTTTCTCGGAAGCAGGGTCGAGAATAGGGTGGAGAATCTCGTCGAGCTGAGAAGGGGATACCCTCATTACAGCTGTCTTCTCATCAATCATTCCCTCCTCAAGCATATCCATTGCCATATTCAGGGCAGCGATACCTGTTCTCTTTCCAATACGGCACTGAAGCATCCAGAGTTTGCCGTCCTGGATTGTGAACTCGATGTCCTGCATGTCGTGGAAGTGTTCCTCAAGGTGGAGACGGATGTCATCAAGCTCCTTGTAAACCTCAGGCATTGCAGTCTCAAGAGACTCAAGGTGCTGGTTGTGAGGGTTCTTGGTAGCCTCGTTGAGTGGGTTAGGAGTGCGGATACCTGCCACAACGTCCTCTCCCTGAGCATTGATGAGCCACTCTCCGTAGAATTTGTTGTCACCGTTTGCAGGGTTGCGGGAGAATGCCACACCTGTTGCAGATGTGTTGCCCATATTTCCGAATACCATTGACTGTACGTTCACTGCAGTACCCCAGTCATCCGGAATTCCTTCGATTTTACGATAAGCGATTGCGCGTTTTCCGTTCCAAGACTTGAATACGCCACCGATAGAGCCCCAAAGCTGAGCCTCTGCTGAATCCGGGAAGTCAACACCGAGAACTTCTTTGACTCTTGCCTTGAACTTGACGCAAAGGTCTTTGAGCTCATCAGCAGTGATATCAGTGTCTGAAGCATATCCTTTCTCTTCCTTGAGCTCTTCCATCATCCTGTCAAGCTGCTGGCGGATACCCTGGCCATCTGCAGGCTCGATGCCTTCGGCTTTCTCCATTACGACATCAGAGTACATCATAATGAGACGGCGATATGCATCATATACGAAACGAGGATTGTTGGTCCTTGCAATCATACCAGGAATGGTAGCGGAGCAAAGTCCGATGTTGAGGATGGTATCCATCATACCAGGCATTGAACTTCTGGCACCTGAACGGCAGCTGACCAAGAGAGGATTCTCGGTGTCACCGAATTTCATACCCATGATTTTCTCGGTCTCCTTTAGTGCCTCGGCAACCTCTGCCTTGAGAGCGTCGCTGTAGCCACCACCAAGCTCATAATATTCAGTACAGCATTCAGTTGTGATGGTGAAACCAGCAGGAACAGGGATGCTCAGTCTGCACATTTCTGCAAGGTTTGCACCCTTTCCTCCAAGGAGTTCACGCATTGTTCCATCGCCCTCGGCAGTTTTGCCACCGAAACGATAGACTCTTTTTTTGTTGTCTTCCATAAAATCGAATAATTTATTAATAGATAAATGAATTTTCAAGCGGCGCAAATTTACGATTTTTATTCCTAAATATTAAATTTTTTCACCGTATGATTTAAAAATCATAATAATTTGCTTGCAATTTCCGACAATTCACTCCTTTCTCCTTTCCTCAGATTGATATGCTGGAAAAGTTCCTGACCGGCCATCTTTTCTCCGAGGTGAGTCAGACCGTTGGACCATATGTCCAGATATGGCTGGTCAATCTGGAAAATGTCACCTGTGAATACCATTTTTGTGCCTTCTCCAGCCCGAGTTATGATGGTCTTGACCTCGTGCGGAGTCAGGTTCTGGGCTTCATCTATGATGAAATAGACCTTGCCTAGGCTTCGGCCCCTGATATATGCAAGAGGACTGATGACGAGTTTTTCCTCATTGAGCATTGCGTCGATTTTCGAGGCCTGTTTGCTGGTTGCCTTGAAGCAGTTTTTGATGACAGTCAGGTTGTCCATCAGAGGCTGGATGAACGGCGACATCTTGCTTTTCTGGTCTCCCGGAAGGAAACCTATGTCTTGGTTGCCGAGGATGATGGTCGGCCTTGAAAGGATTATTTGGTCATATTCTCCGGCTTGTTCGAGCGCAGATGCAAGGGCAATCAGCGTCTTTCCGGTACCTGCTCCTCCCGTCAGGGATACCAGCTGGATGTCCGGGTTCAGGCAGGCATCCATCGCGAATTTCTGCTCGTCATTTCTCGGCGATATTCCATATGCGCTTTTCTTCCTGACAAGTACAACCTTTCCTTTCCTCTTGTCAAACCTTGCGCAAACTGCCATCTGCTGTGGCTGGTTCCCGTTTTCTCCGGAGGAAGGCCATCTGAAACGGAACAGCTGGTTCGCTCCCGGCATCTTGTCAGTAATCTTATTCCAGTGGACTTCACCACTGCCGTAGTTTAGTTCCTGAAGGATTTCAGCAGGCAGTTTTATCCCGTCAAGTATCTCGTTGCAGGTACCCTCCACCTTGCTTTCGTCAATCTTGTCGGTCAGATAATCCTGTGCTTCCATTCCCACCGCCTTGGCTTTCATCCTGAGGTTGACGTCCTTGGTGACAAGGGCTGTGAATCTGCCCGGATTGTGGTCCCTTACCCACATTGCCGTTGACAGGATACGGTGGTCCTGAATGTCATCTGCAAAGCAATTCAGCAGATTTTGAGGGAAGGGGTGATTCAACTCTACCTTGATGTCTCCGAGTCCCTTGCCGATTGGAATGCCCTCCTTTCCGAAAAATTTACCGCTTGTGAGCCTGTCCAGCTCCCTCATAAACCCTCTTGCATTATAACTGAGGGCATCGTTGCCTTTCTTGAATTTGTCCAGTTCTTCCAGCACTGCAACCGGTATCACAAGGTCGTTGTCCTGGAATTTCCGGATACATTTGTAGTCGTGGAGAATGATGTTGGTGTCAAGAACGAAGATTTTTGGTGTATGTCCTTTGCTTTTGGACGGAATATTTGCATATTGTGCCATAACGGACGATTTTAAAGTCATTGTCCGTAAAGTTACAAAATAATCGGAAGATTTTATGTAAGTTTGTGGGTCAAATTGATATTGGATGGATAAGATTAAAGATATTTCTGCTCCAGAGAGCAGTTGGGTTGACCGCCACGTGGTCATAATGGCCGGGGGAATAGGAAGCCGGTTCTGGCCGGTGAGTACGCCCGAAGTGCCGAAACAGTTCGTGGACATTCTGGGGACTGGCAGAACGCTGATACAGATGACTGCAGACCGCTTCGAGGGAGTCTGTCCTAAGGAAAATCTATGGGTGGTGACAGGCAGCAGATATGTGGACATCGTGAAGAAGCAACTGCCGCAACTTCCTGCCAATCATATACTTGCCGAACCTGTAGGCCGCGGCACAGCACCTTGCATAGCCTATGCCGGATGGAAAATTGCGGCTGAAAATCCATCGGCAAACATCGTATTCACTCCATCTGATGCCTATGTTCAGCAGATGGACATTTTCCGCAGAATCATCTCTGCAGCCCTGGATTTTACTGCCGGCGGAAGGCGGATTGTCACTCTTGGCATTTGTCCTTCCCGTCCGGAAACAGGATATGGTTACATCTGTCGTGGCAGCGAGGTTCCGCAATGCTCTGGAAATGACAAAATATTTATGGTAGAATCCTTCAAGGAAAAGCCTGACTCCGCCACGGCAATGAAGTATCTCACCGACGGAAACTTTTTCTGGAATGCAGGGATATTTGCCTGGAGCGCTGCCACCTTGAAGGCTGAAATCCGTGAATTCTGTCCCTCTCTTGCTTCTATTATGGACACTATTGCCCTGAGTTTCAATACTTCGCAGGAGGAGGGGAGACTTCTGGAACTCTTCCCGAAATGTGAAAAGATATCCATTGACTATGCCGTTATGGAAAAGTCTCCGAGGGTATATGTCATTCCTTCCGGTTTTACATGGAGCGATTTGGGGACCTGGGGCTCGGTGAAGTCATTTATGCCGGTCGATGAGCAGGGGAATGCAGTCTCTCGGCAGAATGAAGGCTGGGTGAGGTTGTATGGCTGCCGGGATTGTGTCGTCAGTATGCCGGACACCGTAAAGGCTGTTGTAGAGGGGTTGGATGGTTATGTGGTTGCAATGAAGGATGGCTGTCTTCTGGTATGCTCTCTTGAAAATGAACAGAATATAGGTAAATACTCTCAGGAAAATGGCTGACAACTATCTTGAAGGAAAATTCGAAGCTCTGCGGGAGCGTCGTGAAAAAGAGGAAAAACGCCGGCGTGCAGCCTGGAAAAAGCGGATGGATGCCTATCGCAAGTCACTTGCGGACAAACAGCAGGTTGCGGTGGAGCCTTCTCCACAAGCCGAGGGGGTATCGTCTGACAGGAGTGAGCCACTTCCAGATCAGGGAATAGGCTCTCCAGACGAAACTGTCTGATTCATAGGTCTTTCCTTTTCTGCATATGCTTTTCATCAGCCCGATTATCTGACTTAATTCGGCTTTCTCATATTGAGCCACATTGCCGTCTCCCAGCAGAACAATGTGATTCTGTTCTACCTTGACCACCCGATGTATAAGGTATATCCCTCTTGTATCCTTGACAAGAGCAACGCACCCGGGAACGACATCTTCTTTCTTCCACGGTCCCAAGGTTATCTGATCCCTGCTGTTGGCAATGAATGGGTTCATACTGTTCCCCTTGGCGGTTATGGTGACAGTCTTTCCCTGAGCGATCAGGGACCGTATCTCTTCCATCATCGCGGCGGTGTCCTTTATTTTGATAGCAGTTGTTGGCATATTCAGGCTCATATAAATCAGCCGCAAAAATACACATTATTTGTGATATCGTGTCAACTCAAGTTTCGCAAGTGATAACTTATTATGGTCCTGAAGGTTGGAATAAAGCAGAAAAAATGTTAAAATTGCGGACGTTATTAGTTAATGGTTAGAAATATGAACTTTGTATTTGTTTCCCCTAATTTTCCGGTGACATACTGGAATTTTTGTGACCGTCTGAAGAAGAATGGAGTCAATGTGCTCGGCATAGGCGATGCGTCCTACGACTCTCTTGATGAAAATCTAAAAGCTTCTCTCACAGAATATTACAAGGTTAATAGCCTTGAATCCTATGATGAAGTGTTCAGGGCAGTGGCTTTCTTCAGTTTCAAGTATGGCAAGATTGATTGGCTTGAGTCCAACAACGAATACTGGCTTGAGCAGGATGCAAGACTCCGCACTGACTTCAACATTACAACAGGAGTATCAGCCTCGCAGATTGAAAGTTTCAAGAGTAAGGCTGCAATGAAAAAATACTATGCCCTCGGAGGAATCCCGACTGCCCGCCAGATGCTTGTTTCCGATTTGGAAACTGCCCGGGACTTTGTGGAACTGGTCGGATATCCGCTTATCGCCAAACCGGAAGTAGGGGTAGGAGCTGCTGAAACCTTCAAGATCCAGGATGAGGCCCAGTTGATGTCATTCTTTGAGCATCTTCCTAAGGTTCAATATGTTATGGAAGAATTCATAACAGGAGACATCTATTCCTACGACGCAATAGTCGATTCTGAAGGAAATCCTTTGTTCGAGTCCTCTGCTGTCTTCCCGCCTTCAATAATGGACATCGTTAACAACCGTCTGGATCTCTGCTACTGCATTCTCGACAAGGTTCCTGAGAAACTCATTAAGATGGGCCGCGCAACTGTCAAGGCTTTTGATGTGAGGAGCCGTTTTGTTCACTTCGAATTCTTCCGACTGACAAAAGCCAAGAAGGGCCTAGGAAAAGTAGGAGATTTCGTTGGACTTGAGGTCAATATGCGTCCTGCAGGAGGCTATACTCCCGATATGATGGATTATGCACACTCAACAGATGTGTATCAGATTTGGGCGGATATGGTTACCTCCGACAAACGCGTTCTCCTTCCATCTGGCGACGACCATTTCTGTATATATTATGGCCGTCGCGACGGAAGAAAATATCTGCATTCCCATGAGGAAATACTCTCAAAATATGGAAACCGCATCAGTATGTGCGTAAGGATGCCGGATGCTTTGAGCGGTGCTATGGGAAATCAAATGTACACTGCCCAAGCCTGGTCAGAGGCTGAAAAAGATGAATTCATCTCATTCCTCTCAGCCCTCTCTGAGTAATCATTCTCCTCTGAAGTAACGGACGGCGTTGTCAAAGAGCGGCTGCTCTAGACCGTCGTCCATTATGTTTTTGAACAGATTGCCCTCATATCTCTCGGTATGTCCCATCTTTCCGAGAATCTGGCCGTTGCGGCTGACAATTCCCTCGATGGCATAATATGAACCGTTTGGATTGTAAGGCGACTCCATCGTCGGAGTCTCCTCAAGCGGATCAACATACTGGAAGGCCACCTGGCCGTTTGCAAAGAGCTCTTTTGCAAGATTCTCATTTACAACGAATTTACCCTCACCATGACTGACTGCGATGGTATGGAGGTCACCGATTGAGAATCCTGCAAGCCAAGGTGAATTTGTTGTGGCCACGCGTGTTGTAACCATCTGTGAAATGTGACGGTTGATGTCGTTGCGGAACAGAGTTGGGCTGTCTTTCGTAACCTGGCCGAGCCTTCCATACGGAAGCAGACCTGATTTGACCAGAGCCTGGAAACCGTTGCATATTCCAAGTATGAGGCCTCCTCTGTCAATGAGCGAATGGATTGCTTCTGCTATCTGCTTGTTGTTGAGGACATTGGCTATGAATTTTCCACTTCCGTCAGGCTCGTCACCGGCAGAGAAACCACCGCTGAGCATCAAGATGTTGCACTCATCAATCTTATTCTTCATCATCTCGATGGATTCGAAGATATCCTTCTCGGTCAGATTGCGGAATACCCCGAATTCAACAACAGCCCCTGCGCACCTCCAAGCTTTAGCGGAGTCGTAATCGCAGTTCGTACCCGGGAAAACCGGGATGAACACCTTAGGGTTCTCAATTGGCTCACCCTTGTATCTCATCTGAGACTTCTTGACCTTAAGCGGCTTGATGCCTTCCATCCCGGATGGAACCAGTTTCTTGTGATATGCTGGGGCAGTGTCAGGATAAACCTGGGCAAATCTCTCGGAATTCTCAGCCATAAGGTCGAAAATGTCAAACTTGTTCCCGTTGATTGTCAGGATGCTGTCCTCCCCATCGGTGATTTCTCCAAGGAGAATGGCATTTTTGTAATCAAGAGGCTCCTCTGACTCAACTACGATGCTTCCGTAGCCGTAGTCGAAAAGCTCATTTTCATCCACGTCGACCTTTACATCAAGACCGTTGCCGAATGACATCTTGCACAGGGCCTCGGCAAGTCCTCCAAAGCCCAGGGCATAGGCCGAAACAATGTTTCCGTCCTCAATCTGAGAGTGGATATATTCCCAGTTTTCCTTCAACTGGCAGGTGTCCGGCATCCGGTTGGAAAGGGGAGTGTGCTTTATGAGATATATCTTGTTGCCTTCCCATTTGAATTCAGGTGAGATGACCTTCTCAGCATCTACAGTGGTGATTCCGAAGGCCATCAGCATCGGTGGAACATTGATGTTCTCAAAGGTTCCGCTCATGGAATCCTTTCCGCCGATGGACGGAAGACCGAGTTCCACCTGCATTTTCAAGGCTCCCATCAGGGCTGCAAGGGGTTTTCCCCAGGATTTGCGGTCAGTCATCCTTTCGAAATATTCCTGATATGAGAAACGCATCTTTTCATATGAGGCGCCGGCTGCAACCACTTTTGAGCAAGCCTCCACAACTGCATAGGCAGCACCGTGATATGGACTCCAGCTCGTAATGAAAGGGTTGTATCCGAAAGCCATTATGCTGGCGGTGTCAGTATAACCATCTGTCGGGAGTTTCTGTACGGAAACCTGTGTCTCAGTGGTCTGGAGGCATCCTCCAAAAGGCATAAGGACAGTTGACCTTCCAATGGTGGAGTCAAACATCTCTATGAGCCCCTTCTGGGAGGTCACGTTGCGATCGTGAAGGTTGGAGATGACTTTTTCCTTGAGATTCTTGCCTTCAACTTCCCTCTTGAGGGGGTTGATGTCTTCCACTGCACCGACAGTAGCCTTGGCATAATGTTTCGCACCTGCGCTGTCGATGAATTCCCTGGAAAGATCCACAACAAGTCTGTCACCGTTGAACATCCTCATCCTTGCAGAATCCGTAACGTCTGCAACATGGGTAACTTCAATGTTTTCGCTGCGACAGTATCCGATGAACTCATCTTTGTCCCCTGCCTCCACAACAACAGACATCCTCTCCTGTGACTCGCTGATAGCCAGCTCGGTAGAGTTGAGGCCACTATATTTGACAGGAACCCTGTCGAGGTAGATGTCCAGCCCGTCTGTAAGCTCACCGATTGCAACGCTCACTCCACCGGCTCCGAAGTCGTTGGATTTCTTGATGAGCCTGGTGACTTCCGGACGACGGAACAACCTCTGCAATTTCCTTTCTTCAGGAGCATTACCTTTTTGAACCTCGCTTCCACAAGTCTCTAGGGATGCTTCAGTGTGTTCTTTTGATGAACCGGTGGCACCGCCGATTCCGTCGCGACCAGTGCGTCCTCCAAGCAGCAGGACCACATCCCCGGGCGCAGGACTCTCGCGGCGTACGCTATCCGCCTTCACTGCTCCGACCACGGCTCCCACCTCCAGCCTCTTTGCAACATAGCCGTCGTGGTAGATTTCCCTGACGTGAGTTGTCGCAAGGCCTATCTGGTTGCCATAGCTTGAATATCCGTGAGCAGCCTTGCGGGAGATGACACTCTGAGGCAATTTGCCCGCAATCGTTTCAGAAACAGGAAGATATATATCCCCGGCTCCAGTCACCCTCATAGCCTGATAGACATATGCACGGCCTGAAAGAGGGTCGCGGATAGCTCCGCCCAGACAGGTTGCGGCACCTCCGAACGGCTCTATCTCCGTAGGGTGGTTGTGGGTTTCATTCTTGAATTGGAGAAGCCATTTTTCCGTAGTCATCTCACCCTCATCATCCACAATATCAACATCCACATATATGCTGCAGGCATTGTTTTCCTCGCTCACTTCCATATCGTCGAGCAGGCCCTTTGACTTGAGATATCTCGCTCCGACCGTGGCCATGTCCATAAGGTTGAGTCCCTTGTTCTCACGGCCCAGTTCCTTGCGAATTTTCATATATAGATTCAGAGTACCTTCAATCTCTCCCTTGATGAAGGAGTCCTCCACGTTTATCTCCTCCAATTCCGTAGTGAAAGTTGTATGACGGCAGTGGTCGCTCCAATAGGTGTCAAGGATGCGGAGTTCAGTCTCATAAGGGTCCCGGCCTTCCTTGTTGAAGTAATTGACCACTTCCCTTAGGTCATCGGCATTCATCGCCAACCCCATTTTCTTGCAATATGGAGCAAGGTCCTCTTCCTTGAGCTGCCTGAGGCCTTCAAGCAAGGCCACAGGCGCAACCTCAGGCTGTTCGGCCTCTACCAGTTTTGAAAGATCTTTTTCGCGGGATTCGACAGTATTGATGTAATAATGTCTGATTTTATTCATAGTCTCCTCTGAGGTGTCACCCGGGAGGACGATGAGCTTTGAACTCTTGATGGTTACTTTTGCCGTCGGGTCAATCAGCCTTACGCAGTCCACTGCAGAAGCGGCCCTTTGGTCAAATTGCCCCGGAAGATACTCCACGGCAAGATATTTAGAGTTTGAAAGATCGCAAGTATCAGATACATTGTCAGTTACGACCTCACCGAAAACGCTGTAGCGACATTTTTCGATCAAATCGGCTGAAAAGCCGAACAAGTCGTAAACATTGATGAATCTCAGGGATCCGATTTCCAGCTGGAGGTTTTCGTTCAATTCACTCCTGAGGCTTCTCGCCTCGACCTGGAATTCAGGATACTTTTCTACATAGATTCGAAAACTGTTCATATGAAGGATGGGTTAAATCTCAGCTTCAAGGACTTTGCGCGTCTGAGCCTGTCTGAATTCTTCCAGCCTGAGGGCAAGGGAACTGTCACCCAAAGCGAGAATCTGTGCCGCGAAAAGCCCCGCATTCTTAGCCCCGTTGATGGCCATAGTCGCTACTGGGATTCCTCCTGGCATCTGGACGATTGACAGCAGGGAGTCCAGTCCGCCCAGGGTTTTTGTCTGGATTGGAACACCGATTACAGGCACAGTGGTCATTCCGGCGACGACTCCAGCCACGTGGGCGGCTCCACCGGCTCCCGCAATGATGACTCCGATGCCGTTGTCCTTTGCAGATTTTGCAAATTCGCACATCAGGTCGGGAGTTCTGTGCGCACTGATTACTTTTTTGATTACTTCGATTCCAAGATCTTCGAGGACGCTCACTGCCTGCGACATAATGTCGTAGTCGCTTGTTGAGCCCATGATTACAGCTACTTTCATAAAAATATATTTAATCACTTTTTGCCGTATTGTCCGGCATATATTGCCCTCTGGAATCAGAATTAACAGAAGTGGAGTATAGCGGACTCGAACCGCTTACCTCAACACTGCCAGTGTTGCGCTCTACCAGATGAGCTAATACCCCTTTTTCAAAGCGACGACAAATTTACGCAGATTAGTCCGGCTTTGCAAATATTTTTTGTTATTGCCCGAAAAAAATCTACCTTTAACCCAAACTGATTCCATCTTTAAATAAGCTAAATGATATGGCAATTAAGATTTCTCTAGAAAAGACCGATTCCAGGCTTTTTTGTTGCAGCAAGTGGTGGGGCGATCCGGATATGCCCAAGGATATGTCCTATCCAATGTACAAGACTCCAGACTCAGAGGAATATCCTCTTACATTCGTCTGTCAGATAGATTGTTCGGAAATATACGCATTGGATCCCTCTTGCGGCCTTCCTCCGGAAGGAATGCTCTATTTCTTTGCTGCTCTGGACGAGTATCTCGGCTATGAAACTCCATTCCATCTCGGCTTGGGAGGCTGGCCCAAAGGAGCAGTGAAGGTTAAATATGCAAAGACTGTCAATCCGGAGACTTTTGAGTCATATATTATGGTGGATGATGAGGACGAGCCGCTCACTCTGCCTCCTCTGAAAATGCAATTCAGCCTCTGTGACGAGGCTGATGACGGGATTAAACTGTTGGGCGTCCCGTTTAGCGGAGATGTCCGCGATAACTGTCCCGGTCTCGTGAACCTGCTCCAGATTGACTCCGAAGCAGACTCACTTGAGGAGGACATCAGTTTTTATGACTGCGGCTTCTTCCACTTTCTATTGAAACCATCCGAACTGGAAAACCAATGGTGGCACAGTTGTGGGGGCTATCTTACCTCCCTATAAGGCATATAAATCAGCCCGCCTTTCCTGGCAGA
The DNA here is from genome assembly GCA_945870315.1 of uncultured Bacteroidales bacterium. Classification (GTDB taxonomy): domain Bacteria; phylum Bacteroidota; class Bacteroidia; order Bacteroidales; family UBA932; genus Cryptobacteroides. The sequence goes on along the minus strand of CAMBRR010000017.1, from coordinate 9,469 downwards.
AAGCCTATTTTTTGAGGATTACTTAGTCTTCATAAAACGCAGACATTTGAGCAGCCAGTGAGGCAATTGGGCTGAATCGTCGCGTTTGTCAAGGTGGAGATAGATGCCCAGTTTCTTCAATATAGGAATCTTGAAGGTCTCGACGAATTCGATAAGAGTGCCGTCGGGATCTTCCACATAGGTGAAGTGCCCGTCTGCCTCGCCCATCTTGAAATCCTTTCCACTGTCGCAAACGAAAGGATGACCGAGAGCCTCGCAATCTTTCCTCACTTCTTCCATATTGCGGATGTCGAAGCAAAGGTGAATGAAGCCGGGATCTCCCCATAGACGGCCTTCATAAAGTTTTCTTGCCGCAGGAACTCCCTCTCCCTCAAGCCTTTGTACCAGTTCTATGTGAGATGTGCCGAGAATAGGACTGAGCGGACCTTCAAGCTGTTTTGAACGGCTGAGCAGGACTCTTCTTACAGGATAGGAACCTCCGCTTATGCAGGCAAGGTCCTCGAAAACGCCACTCTTGTCATATTCAACCTTATCAAATTCCATTATCTTTGAATAGAATTCCACGCTCTTGTCCATATCGCTGACTCCAAGGATGGCACCGTTACCACCACCTGTCATCTTACCCTCATTGAGGAAAACATAGTCATCCTCTTCGATATCGAAAAGATTGTTCCAAGGATCCATTACGAAGAAATGCCTTTTCCCAGAAGGAGCCACGGAGACATCGCCCAGAACATTCACGCCACCATCCTTCATCATCTTCCAGGCACCCTCTATGTTGCCGCTTTTCACCTTTCCTGCAAAGATTCCCAAATCTCCCAGCTGCGGAGTGAACTGCACATAGTTGAGCTCCCTTCCCCTTGGTTCCCATACCTCGAAGCCGGAACCACCGGTAAGATTGACCACCAGCACTGCATAACGAGGCTGAGGCTTTCCACCGGTGTAGGGGAGCATCCTCTCTGCAACTCCTTCATCACCAAGGATTTTCACATCCACTCCGAAAAACATCCTGTACCAGGCCCAAGATTCATTTGCATTTTTGCACCCGATGCCCAGCTGCTGTATTCCACAGATTACTTTTTTCTTTTTCATATTAGGTCCACTATTGTCTTAGATTAGTTATCTTGCTGATACATTGCGCGCTATAAGTCTGAACAGCCAAGGAATATATTTATAGAAAGGTACCATTATGGTGTCGAAACCGCCGATTACTTTCTGGTGACGGCAATGGGCGATTGCCCTGATGGCTTTTCTTGCACACTTGTTCACATCGTACCCGTTGGCCTGGCCCGGGTCCATTACGCCAGTTGCCTTGCCGCTTCCGTCAAGCGCATTTTTGGACACGTCGGTATGGATGCGGCCAGGGATGAGGATGGTGGTCTTGATTTGCGGGTACTCCAGAGCGATGGTCTCGTAGAACCCGTGAATGGCGTGCTTGGAAGCGCAGTATGCCGACCTTACAGGAAAACCGAATACTCCTGAAACTGAGGAAACTACAGCAATATGCACACCTCTGGACAAAAACATTTCCTTAAGAGATTTGACCAGATAGATTCCACCGAAATAATTGACCTCCATCAGCCTTCTGTCAACGCTGATATCAGTTTCCAGAGTCAAGGCCCTTTGAGAAATACCTGCATTGAGGAGCAGGAAGTCAATCTTGAAATTCTTCTCGTGAATCCACTCTACCAAGGCGTCAATGGTGGCAGTATTCTCCATATCCACGCTATGACACCAGGACTTCACACCGAGAGCGATGCATTTCTGCTGAACTTTCTCCAGAGGCGCAACCCTTCTGCCTGTAAGGATTACATTGCAGCCTCTCCGGGCATATTGATAGGCAAGGGCCTCGCCTATGCCTGTCCCACCTCCTGTGATGAGGACGGTCTTATCCTTGAACTGCAACATTTTCTAAAGCATCAATCCTTGTCTGACCTTGGCGGCTACATCCTCGCCCTTGATGTGTGAGAGAATGGCAAGACCGAACTCAAGAGCCCAGCCGGGACCGCGGCCAGTGATTATATTCCCGTCACATACTACACCTTCCTTGACATATACCGCACCCTTGTCAATCAGGGCCTGCTCAAAGCCGTCGTAGCAGGTCATTCTCCTGCCGGAGATGTCCGGAAGATTGCTCAGTACAACGCTTGGAGCTGCACAAATGGCTGCTACTGTGCCCCCTTCGTTGAAATGCTGCAACATCATGTCCATCAGTTTCTTGAATGAAGCGAGGTTGCTGGAGCCCGGCATTCCGCCCGGGAAAATCATGACATCCTTGCTGATGCAGGGACCGAAGGTGGTGGAAGCCTTGAATTCCCCGAATGCCATATCGGCAATAACCGGAATTCTGTTGCTGCTTGTGACTATCCTGTCGTCGTAGATGGATACGGTCTTGACATTGACATTTCCTCTTCGGAGCATATCAACCGTTGTCAGGGCCTCAGATATCTCGAATCCGTCGGCCAGAAAGATATATACGCCTTTCATTTTGTGTTATTTATAGTGATTTCAGGCAATCAAGGACATTGGAACGGATTCTTCCTACGATATCTGTACCTTCTGCCTTGAGGAATTTCTCGCCTGTGATTCTTTCGTAAAGTTCAATGTATCTGTTGGATATGCTTTCCACAATCTCCGGAGTCATTTCCGGAACCTGCTGACCTGCCTGGCCCTGGAAACCATTGTCCATCAGCCACTCACGAACGAACTCCTTTGAAAGTTGTTTCTGCTTTTCACCCTTTGCAAGCCTTTCTGCATATCCTTCCTTGTAGAAATATCTGGATGAATCAGGAGTATGGATTTCGTCCATAAGATAGATGACTCCGTCCTTCTTTCCGAACTCGTACTTGGTGTCCACAAGGATGAGCCCCATCTTGTCGGCAATCTCCGTGCCTCTTTGGAAGAGAGCCCTTGCATAGGCCTCCAGACGAGTGTAATCCTCTTCGCTTACAATGCCCCTGGAGATGATTTCCTCTCTGGAAATGTCCTCGTCGTGGCCTTCGTCAGCCTTGGTGGTCGGAGTTATAAGAGGCTCCGGGAATTTCTGGTTCTCGACCATACCCTCCGGCATTGCAACTCCGCAGATGGTCCTTTTCCCTGCCTTGTATTCTCTCCAGGCGTGACCTGAAAGGTAGCCCCTGATGACCATTTCGACCTTGAAAGGTTCACATTTGTGGCCAACTGTGACCATCGGATCCGGAGTCGCGATTTTCCAGTTTGGAAGGATGTCCTGTGTGGCATCGAGGAATTTTGACGCTATCTGGTTGAGTACCTGACCTTTGAACGGTATGCCCTTAGGCAGAACGACATCAAATGCTGAAATGCGGTCTGAAACGACCATTACAAGATACTTGTCTTCGATGCTGTAAACATCCCTGACCTTTCCGACATAGTGGGCGGTCTGACCCGGAAAATTGAAATCTGTCTTGACTATAGCTTCCATCGGTATGAAGATTTAACGTGCAAATTTACAAAAATAATCAATAGGCAGTTAACTTGAGCCTGTATTTCCTGCTGCCAAGGTTGGTGAAATACAGTATATCTCCGTAGTCCCCGGAAGATACGGGCATTTTCGATAGCGCCGTCCTTTTCCAGGTATGCGGATTCATTGCAAAGGTAACGGGTGTGGTGTCTGACTCAGCCCTGAAGCCAAGAGCCTCATAGACAGCCCCGTCCGACCATTCAAGGTCGGCATAGCTCATAACGTCGTCAGGATTGACTTCCTCGATGAAAGTGTCCAGAACCTTGCCCATTCCTCCGACAACCCTCACCTGTGGAAGGCAGGCATATCTGGTCCATTCATAGGAAGATATGATTTTCCCGCCCTTGTCCCAGCGCCTTGCATTCGAGAATTCAGCCACTGCCACCATCTCACCCCTTGAGGGCAAACCCTCACCGAAGGCCCCGTGACCGGTATATCTGTCCACAAAAACCCCGTAGCGGTACCTGCAGGAGGCATCCGAGTAGCTGTGATATCTGTCCAGAAAGTCAGCGGCCTGTTTTTTTTCGATTCTCCGGACAGAGCAGTTGCGGGCATATATACTTTTGAACGAGCCGCAATGAGAGAGCAGTCGCCCGCGCATCATCTCTGGATGCGACATCCACCTGTCGCGTGTGACAACCAGCGGCCGGGCTCCATCTTCAATCTCGGCCAAGCCAATCTCCCGGGAGAGGCTTTCCTGCTGCCTGGAGGCTTCTTCCAGGTCGAGGGCACATATGTCCACCGGAATTATCCGGCACAATCCGCCATCCTTTTTCCGGCAAGCCAAGGATGTAAAAATCCTCCGGCAGGTGTCCACAGGGACCCCGCTGGAGGATAAGAATTCAAAGATTTCGTCAGTAAGACTTTTCAATTATTTGAGTCTTTCTTTAAGTGCCTCTGCCTGAGCTTCATATCCAGGTTTGCCAAGGAGGGCGAACATGTTCTTCTTGTAGGCTTCCACACCCGGCTGGTTGAATGGATTGACTCCGAGCATATATCCGCTGATACCGCAGGCTTTCTCGAAGAAATAGAACAAGCCTCCGAGGTTGAACTCATCAATTCTTTCGATTGATACTCCAATCTGAGGCACGCCACCATCGATGTGGGCAAGCTTGGTTCCGAGCTGAGCCATTGCGTTGCACTCTTCTACGTGCTTTCCTGCAAGGAAGTTGAGTCCGTCGAGGTTCTGCTCGTCAGCCTCGATAACCATACTGCGGTTGCTGTTTTCCACATTCACAACAGTCTCCATAAGCATCCTTACACCGTCCTGAATGTACTGTCCCATTGAGTGGAGGTCGGTAGTGAAGCTGACAGATGCAGGGAAGATACCCTTTCCATCCTTTCCTTCTGACTCACCATAGAGCTGTTTCCACCATTCGCCCAGATACTGGAGCTTAGGGCTGAAGGATACCAGAATCTCGATGGCTTTGCCGTTGTCGTAGAGGAGGTTCCTCATTGCAGCATACTGTACTGCAGGGTTGCATTCGCACCTCTTTGCGCAAGCCTCTTCCATCTCAAGAGCACCTTTGAGCATAGCCCTCATATCGAATCCAGCAAGCACAATCGGAAGGATACCTACTGGAGTGAGCACTGAGAAACGGCCTCCTACATTGTCCTCAATCACGAATGTCTTGTAGCCTTCCTGGGTTGAAAGTGACTTCAAAGCACCCCTCTTGGCATCGGTAACAGCAACTATCCTTTCAGCTGCCTCAGCCTTTCCATAAGTGGTCTCAAGATACTGCTTGATTACCCTGAATGCCACTGCAGGCTCTGTGGTAGTACCTGATTTTGAGATAACTACGGCAGCGCAATTCCTTTCTTTCATAAGGTCCATCAATTCGCAGATATATTCCTCTGAAAGGTTGTGGCCTGCAAATACAACCTGCGGAGCGGCCTTTGCGCCTTTAAGTGAGTTTGCAAATGTGTGAGATAGGGCCTCGATTGCGCATTTTGCACCGAGGTATGAGCCTCCGATTCCGATAACTACCACAAGATCAACACCTTTGGATTTCCAGCTATCACGAATGGCTTCGCAATCAGCTATGAGTGATTCTTCCGTGGTAGAAGGAAGGTGTTTCCATCCGAGGAAATCATTGCCTTCTCCGTTTTCGTTTTCCACTGTGTCGAGGGCCACAAGAGCTTTTTCGACATAAGCTTTGTAATCTGCATCTTTTACAAAGGAGCTGCAGCCTCCCAAATTGACTTTAATCATATTGCGATATTTAAGTTTTTCACAAACGCCGCAAAGTTAGTTTTTTTTGTCGAAATGACGATAAAAATTTATTTTTGCAGGTATGAAAATGCAGGCATGAAAAAGCAGGTATGAAAAAGAACGAAAAGAAACTTTATCCGTTCATCTTCGATGAAACTGTCATTGAAAGGCCCTGGGGCAGGGAAGTGTGGACGGTAGCCGATATGACCTTTGTGGACAGTGTGGTCGCAGATGGATATCTGAAGGGAAATTCTCTCTCTGACCTGATGGAAACCTACCTTGAAAGGATGACCGGGGAGAAAATATATGATTTTTATGGCCGTCAGTTCCCTCTGATGGTAAAATTCGTCGATGTCAAGGGGCGTTCTCCTTTGATGGTGCACCCCTCTGACGAGATAGCCGTGGAAAGATATGATGCCTTGGGCAAGGCTGAGTTGTGGTATGTGCTCAGTGCTGAGGATGATGCCAGGGTATCAGTCGGATTTGAGAATGACATCACTCCTTCTGAATTTTTCGAAAGATTCCGTGAAGGTAAACTGGAGAAGGTTCTACACACATTTGTCCCGCACAAGGGAGATATTATAAGTATTCCTCCCGGTTATGTGCACTCCGCTTCTGGACATATGAAGCTCGCAGCCGTGATGGAATCGTCCGACCTTGATTTCATTCTCCTTGACCATTATGACGCCCCTTCTGACAAAGAAGCTTCGGAGAACCGTCAAACAGCTCTGTCAGAAGCCTTTGACTTTATCAACTATGGTAAAAGCGATGTCAAACCCTTAGATGCTTCATCCTTCAGCTGCCCGGAATTCAATGCCAATGTAATCAGCCTTGCCGAACCGTTGAAGGTCAGGACGGACAAGTTCGGAGGCTTTGTAATATATATATGTACGGAAGGGGAGGTTTCGGTGCAGGTGATGTCCACTGGTTCTGAAACTCAGGAAAGGATGACAGAGACAGTGGTGGGTTGCGGGAACGCCGTTATGGTGCCTGCTGATGTGCAGGAGGTCTTTCTGGTGCCGCGCGACAGGAATACCGTCCTTGTCGAAGCCGTGCCCCATCTTGTGGAAATGCCGGATTCATATATCAATCCTGATACCGAGCCGTTCCTGGAAGGTGAAGATTATGAGGGACTTGAAGATGGTCTGGACGAAGAGTCCGAAGAAGAGTCCGAAGAAGATTTCGAGTAGATATTGAGTAGATGTTGATATGGAAGTAAGATTGGATAAATATCTTTGGGCCATAAGGGTTTACAAGACAAGGACTGACGCAACCGATGCCTGCAAGGGCGGCAAGGTCAGAGTCAATGGTCTGGATGTGAAGCCTTCTCGCGAGGTAAAGGTCGGGGATGTCATAACTGCCCGCAAAGGTGCCGTGCTTTATACATTCAAGGTTAAGGAACTACTCTCCAGCCGCGTAGGAGCAGCCCTCGTCCCTCAATATGCAGAGAACCTGACTCCTCAGGAAGAACTTGACAAACTCAGGGCTCCGGTGGAAACCTTCTTTCTCAAGAGGGACCGCGGGGCAGGCCGTCCCACAAAAAAAGACCGTCGTCAGATGGAGTCCCTCTGGGACAGCCTCGACTACGACGGTCTAGATATGGACGATGTGGACTAGAGACAGATGGTCCCGCTATGCCATAGCGCTTCGTGTATTAGTCTGCCTCTGTAACAATCCAGTCCTTTCCTGAGAAATCGCTTCCACTGAAGAATTGTTCCTGCAGCCTTGGAAGCTCTTTCAATGCGCTGAATTTCAATGATATGCGTATTCCTTCCCGGGTGATGTATTCCCCGCTTGTAAGGTTTCCTGAATTGTCAAATATCAGCTTGGCATCCCGCATGATACTTGAAATCATATCCTCACCAAAGGCTTTTTCCACGACGACTTCTTTTGCTGCCTTATCCACCAACCATAGGCTGGTGCCGTCAGAAATATTGGCTAAAGTCTCGCTTTCAACTCTGAAGCAGTTGCCTTGCAGATATGCAGTTCCCTGTTCTGCCACCTTTGTCCCGGAAACGACATATGAACAAGACCATTCAAGAGTGACGCAACCATTTTTGATGGCCTCCTCAAGCGAATGCTTGTCAGTCACCCTTGCAAGGCACTCTGGTGGCAATAAAGACATTGCCACAAAAACAAGTATGGAAATAAGTCTAAGATACATGGTTATTTTACAATCTCTCTGAGTATATCCTGCAACTCTTCAAATGTTACCAGGACCTTCCTTGGCTTGGAACCCTCCTGAGGCCCAACTATACCGGCACCTTCAAGCTGATCCATAACCCTTCCTGCTCTTGCATAACCCATACCAAGACGCCTCTGCAGGTCAGAAGTTGAACCTTTCTGCGTAGAAACCACAAGGTTGGCAGCATCCTCGAACATAGGGTCGATATTCTGCATATCCAGACTTCCTCCTCCGGGCTCCCCGTCCTGAGACTCTGGCACAGGCAGGTAATAAGGAGTATTGTAGCACTGTTTCCAGCCCTTCTGACTGGAGATGAAGTCAGTAATTCTGTGAATTTCATCCATACTTACATATGCGCACTGTACCCTCACGATATCGGCTTCAGCATAATAAAGCATATCTCCCTTACCGATAAGGTTCTCAGCTCCAGTCGTGTCGAGAATTGTGCTTGAATCCACCCTTGCGGATACCCTGAAAGCGATTCTGGCTGGGAAGTTGGATTTGATAAGACCTGTAACGACATTGACCGTCGGTCTTTGTGTTGCGATAATCACGTGGATTCCGGCTGCACGACCTTTCTGGGCCAGACGGATGATGGATGTCTCAATCTGCTTGGCAGCCTTTCTGCCCTCAGGCGTATTGCCTCCCGACATAGTAAGGTCTGCATATTCGTCTATGACAACCACTATATATGGAAGGTATTTATGACCTTCAGTCGGAAGCAGATGACGGTTTCTGTATTTCTCGTTGTAGAGTTTCAAGTCATTTACACCAGCCAGCTTCAAGAGTTTATATCTCTCATCCATTTCGATACAGAGGGAGTTGAGCACAAGTTCCGCCTGTCCCGGGTTTGTTATGATGGCGTTTTCCGCCTCATCCTCTTCGCTGGTTGCAGTCGGAAGCACAGCCAGATAGTGTTTCAGAAGTGACTTGTATGCCGTGAACTCAACCATCTTCGGATCCACAAACACGAACTTGAGCTCCGACGGATGCTTTGAATACAGAAGTGAGGAGATGATGACATTCAATCCAACAGACTTTCCCTGCTTGGTCGCACCTGCTACCAGAAGGTGAGGAGCGTCCGCCAAGTCGAAGGTCTTGACCTTCTGAGTGATGGTATATCCGATGGCTACCGGAAGCTCAGCCTTTGAGGTCCTGTATTCCTCCGAGTTAAGCATTGCTTTCAACGGGACTATCGAAGGCTTGCTGTTTGGAACCTCAATTCCCACGCTGTCAGGCAGTTGCACAATCCTGACACCCTTGGTACCCAATGCCATTGCGATTTCCCTGTTGAGGTTTTCTATGGTAGCGACCTTGACTCCAGGAGCCGGAACCACCTTGTACAAAGTCACAGTAGGTCCAAGAACTGCCGTGACCTTGTCAACTTTGACTTTATAGTTGAGCAGGGTTGCACGGATCAGGTTATTGTTGGTGTCAAGTTCCTGCTTGCTGACCTCATGTTTCATCTGCGCATAGTCCTTGAGCAAATCCAGAGGCGGGAATTCGTACCTTTCAAGTTCCTCTCTTATATCAATTCTTGGAAGTTCCTCATAAACCTGGGTATTTATATTGTCGTGCATAACGACCTCCA
>CAMBRR010000016.1 GCA_945870315.1 uncultured Bacteroidales bacterium | reverse complement strand
ATAATGCAATTATAATCAAAATAATGACATCCAGCCCTATATAAGGGACGAAATGATGGAGTCAGAAATAAAAAAATCGCTTTCAGGAATCCTCCAGTAGCCATTGCCAAGATCGACCAGAGGCAAATCCCCTTCCGGAAGAAGATACCTCTGGACGCCCTCCGCAGTCCTGAGCCCCAGCATTATCCTCTCCATTCTCATTTGCTCGCTGGTCAATACCTCCCTTGAGACAATATTCTCCTTCCCCTCCCCTGAAAAGGCAGCTATATATGCCTTCAGGTCAGCCTTGTTCCAGGATCTTGAAGCTGTTTTGCCGTCAAAAGAGAAACTGTGGGCCCCGGGTCCCAACCCCGTGTAGGGGACATATTTCCAATACGCAGAATTGTGCCTGGAGCAATAGCCTTCCTTGGCAAAGTTGGATATCTCATAGTGGCGGAAACCTTCTGCGGAAAGCATTGAGCACAACAGTTCATACTGTTCCCTGCAGAGTTCCTCATCCGCCTCCTTATATCTTCCCTTCCCAACCAGAGTACATAACATACTCCCCGGCTCTATCGACAACTGGTAACAGGATATATGTTCCACACCAAGTTCCAGAACTCTTTCTATCGTATCCTTCCAGACATCCATTCCAAGATGCGATATGCCGAAGATTAAATCGACGCTCAGGTTTTTTACCCCGGCACGACGAAGGATGTAACAAGCTTCCACGGCTTCCCGGCTCGTATGTGGCCGGTTCATCCACTTCAGAATACTGTCATCCAATGACTGAATCCCCATACTTATGCGATTTACCCCAGCCTCCAGCAGAGCCTCAACATAGCCCTGCCCCTTTTCAACGATGTCTTCCGGATTGACTTCAACCGTGAATTCATCGAATGTTGTATTTACCCCAGCCTTTTTCAAAGTGGCAACCAGGCCGGAGAAAAAAGAAGGCGGCAGCACTGAAGGAGTGCCACCACCGACATATAAGGTATTGCAGTCCGATGTAATTTCCCCGGCCCTTGCAAAGATTTCCGCGTCAAGCGCTTTTACATATGAGTCAAAGCGTCCTGCTCCGGCAGACGCGACCTCTGAATAGAAGTCGCAATAGGTGCAGAAACTCCGGCAGAAGGGAACGTGGACATAAATCATCGCTATCTGAGCATCAGTTCCGCCTCGCCGAGACGAGTCTGCTGGGTATAAGCCTCAACCGTATATATACCCTTCACATAGTCTGGTATATCATTGAGGTAGATGCTCATTTCAACCTCCTTGCCCTGATAATCCACCTCTCGGGAAGCGGAGCAGGTCATCACCTGACCGTCACACTCGAAACTGCGAGGAGAACCACTGACAAGAAGCACACCGTCCGGGCCCTTCACCCTGATATAAACTCTTATCGGACCTCTCGGAGCGAGATCGTTCTCCACCAGACTGAGGGTTGTGAGCAACCTTACAACGCGGCTGCTCCTGTCGGTCACCTTGTCGGACGAATTATATGCCTCTATCCTGATGCCTCTTGCCTTGATGACGCTGCCTGCTGCCACCTGGGTATTGAGTTCGGACACTGTCTTTGAAAGTTCCTCAGACTGACGGCGGCTCTCTGCTGCCTCTCTGCGCGCTGCTGCGGCATCTGCCGTAAGCTTCTTGTTGAGGGTGTTGAGGGAGTCAATCTGAACGATGTAGTTGCGCATTATGCTCCTTAGGGTACCGAGTTCCTTCTCGTACTGTCGCATCTTGCTACGGTTTGTGGCTTCCGTCTTCTTGATGCGCTCGATGAGCTGGGACACTTCTTCACGGGAAGAATCCAACTGGGAATTGATGGTGTCGTAGTCTGATGACAGGGTCGCATAGTCATTCTGAAGGTCAATCATCTGACGAGTAAGTTCCTCTTTGTCTATGGTAAGTTCATTGACAAGCGAGGATTTCTGCCACCACACATAGGCCAGGGCTCCGGCCATCAGGACCGCTACCGCTATCAGGCCATACATTATTTTCTTTAAACTTTGTTCTTCCATAATTACCTATTTTATTATTTAGTCTGGCAAAGATAATCAAATATAGTTTTTTTCCTATTATATTTGCTCCGCAACAATCAACATAGTTTTTATATGAAAAGATATGTAATCAGAGCCGTTAAATATTTCTTTTACTTTTCCATCGTATGCTCCCTGATTGTGGGGGCGCTGGTACTGACCGGTGCTGTTCAGGGAAACATCGACACTATGTTCAGAGGCGGATGGAATGCAGTCTGGAAGATTGCACTTATGTTTGCTGCTGTCGCAGCAGTCTATCCGAAAGTAGGTTTCATCGAAAGGGAAACCATCATTGCGGGCAGCTGGGCAGACAATGCTGAGCAGGTTAAATCCTTCTTCGCTGAAAGGGATTATTTCGTGGAAAGCGATACTGCAGAAATCACAACTCTACGAAGGAAAGGGTTCGCCGGCAAATTGTCGAGGATGTGGGAGGACCGACTTACAATCACTCACTCTGAAGGAGGTCCCATTATGATAGAAGGACCGCGGAAGGATGTAATCCGGTACATTTCCTCTCTGGAACAAATCTTCAGTCCTAGAGACTAAACATCACTGCTTCTCCAGCAACATTTGGGCGGCCTGGTCGAGAGCCTCATAGAAGTCCTTTCCAAAGTAAACCTCTATGGGCTCGCGAAGGAATTGATATGCCCTTATTCCTTCCCTGCGTCCTTTTTCGAAAGCATCTTTGCAAATATGCCATCTGTGCAGGTTGAGGGCACGGGTTCCATTGCTGAGGTTAGTGATTCTGATTGGATAAAGCCAGCAGGATATTGGCTTGCGGAAGGAAGATGAACCGTTGAAGAAACACCTTTCAATAGAACAGAAGCAGTTGTCCTCTTCATCAAAGTGAGTATATACACATTCCTCCCTGCCTTTGACCAAAGGAGTTACCATATCCCCATCAACATCGATTTCGAAAAAACCATCCCTGTCCACAACTTCCCGGGCACAGGCCTGCATAAGCGGGGAAAAAGCTTCGTAATTATTTTCAATGGCCTCTATTTCACACTCTTCCAGGGGCGCCCCGCTGTCACCTATTATACAGCAGCATCCCTTGCACTTTTGGTAGTCGCAACTGAAGAATTCTGTCAAGACCTCCTCGGAGACCAGACAGTCATCTATTTGAATGATTGTTCCGTGATTCATTTTTGGGTAGTTGTTATGTATTCAATCTTTCCTCCTGAATTAAGGGCGGAGAAAATAGCTTTCAATTTTTCCTGAGTGACAGCATCAACCTTGCCCTGAGCATTACTGCTCAAGTCCTTGCCGTCAAGGTATCGGCGTATGATGGAATCAATCCAGTAACCAGGCTTTTCAGTTTCATAGGAAAGTTCCCCTTTCACATATTGCTTATATACCTGAAGTTCTTCCGTATCCACTTCTATATCAGTGAGATTCTGCAGACAGGACCTGACTTTGGAAAGAACTTCAAGCTGATTCAGGCTGTCCGGATTCAGGGCAAAACCTTCTGAAGACGCCCTTGCTATGGATATCATCATACTCAGCCTTTCCTGTGGATAAATTGTAAAACGTGGAGTAAGAGAAATGAAGAGATGATTGCCTGAAAGAGCCTCTGCAAGGCGTTTTTTCAACACCATTGACGCTACTGCCGAGGCGTAATAGTTGTCCGCCGTAAGAGGCAGTGCAGCCGACATAACGACATCTATCATATCATCTTGACCTTCTACCGTATATGTGGACCATCCGGATACCGGCTGATAACGGACAATCCCGCGGTTAACCACCCTCTCCGAGGTAGGGAACGTCCCGATATATTCGATCAGGGTCTTCTTGAGAATGGATTCATCAATTTCAGTTTCAATAACAAGCATACCATCATTCATCCGTCTGAACTGCCTTCTGAAGTAAGCATCAGCCTTGGAAGGAAAATCTTCTGTCAGGACTCCTGCCGACTTGAACGATGAATAGACATAGTCGGGACAAAGCAAACTGTCCAGGACAGATAGCCTGCTGGCTCGGGAAAATTTTTCTGCACGTCTTGCAACTTCCTCTGATTCAACATAATAAGAGAACGAAGAATCTGCCGATTCGGTGTATGAAGCAACTGCGTACAGCGATTTCATCAAAGTAAGAAGACTCTTTGAAGGGGCGCTGCCTGAAATTGTCATTGACGAAAGGCCGATATGAGGCTCCATAATTATTCCATTGCGCCTGAGGGTTTCAAAGAACAACTCTCCCCTGACTCCTGCAATCTTGCACTGAAACAGGTAGTCTGACATATACGCGCCTTCGCCTTTGGACAAGTTGCGGATGCTACCGTAACCTCCGTTCAAGGCGAGGGAATAGTGTATGCAATTTGACGTCGGTGCCTTTCTGTATACCACAGTCATTCCGTTCTGGAATGTCCAGATGGTACATTTGTTAGTGCCGTCATTCTTCGTATTCTTGATTTTAGTCTTCAATGGTGCAAAAGGAAAATTCAGAAGGGAATCAAGTGAGGGCAGAGGAAGTACCGTACCACCCTTCTGTCCTCGGAATGCTGCTTCGACTAGAGAATCCTCTGACCGCAAGCAGGACGAGCACTCGACCGTCATATTCTCCTCATTGTTCAAAAGGGCAGATGCCACTCCATTGAACAAATGCAGTTCTGTGGTATCAGGAATATTCCTTGCCAGCAGAAATTCGGCCCTGGATTTTGGCAGCATCAGAGATGATGAATATAGGAATGACCGCACACATCTCCATACAAGCGACCTGTTGGCCTGAGCGACAGAATTAATGCTTCCCGACAAATTTTCCATATAATGTCCCTTGGCCAGTATGAATTCATCCGTCATCGCTCCCTCTTCGCGCACCGATGAGACCACTGCTGATATCACGGACAAAGCCTTATAGCGAAGGCTGTCTTCCACCGTCACTCTTAACTCAAAAACCTCGTCAGAAGGTCCTTCCTCGCTTGACTTGAACTTGAATACTGGAGTTGTGGATGGTATGGATGCCTGTCTTAGATTTTGGGCAAGTCTTCGGCACAGGACTTCACCGAGTTCATTGACAAACATTTCATAAACAGCGGGTTGTGCCGTATTCATAAAATCTGTCGGTGTGCGGGGCGAACGCCACGAGACCTTCAAGGTCGAAAGTCCTTCTATTCCCCCTTGAGTGCATTGGAACTGGGGGCCGTCTCCCTCCTGCCACTCATAGCCTCGCCTAGTGCTGGAAGGGGACGAAGGCATCATAAGTGACATATTCCTTATCTTTTCCGATACCACATCGGCGTTGATGTCTCCGGCCACAATTATCGCCTGATCTGAGGGAGAGTACCAGCGTTTCAGAAAGGGGTCGTCAGTATGATTTGCCCTGTCGGCTATGTCCATCAACATCAGGACAAGAGAATCGGCCAGAGCACGGTTGTTGCCGACAGGTACCTCCGAAAAGTAGAATGTTGTAGAGACCTGATCGACCTTCACATAGCCGAACGGGCCTGGCAAGACTCCGTTGCTTATCAGGAATTCCTCTGGCGTACACTTTCGGAAACGCATCAGGGATGTCAAAGCCTCTCTCGCAATTCTGACTGTGCTTGAAGTACTGTCATCCAATTCTCGGCCCGCTTTTTGGACAAGGGCGAAATCGACGACTCCTTTCGAAGAGGGGTTGTTGACCACATACCAGGTCAATCCGTTGGAGAGGACTCCGTGCTTAATGGATTTGTCGTCTTCCAGTGTCGGTATGCCTCCGGCAGGAATCGAGAAAATATGCACAAAAGCTATGATGATTGACAGTATTCCGATATTTTTGATTGACTTCATACCCAAAATTCAATTTACTTGAAGTTATTTGCAAAAATAAGACAAAATTTCCCTATTTTTGCAAAGATGTGTCTTTTGGGACAATATATGGTGATAATTACTAATGTTGAATAAATATCTATTCGTGATGAAAAAAGTTATTCTCTTTGTCGCTGCTTTGGCTATGACAGCGTTTACGATGTCCGCACAGGATATCAATCAGGCAACTGAAATGTACAACAACGGAGCTATGGAACTCCAGATGGGCAACAATGCTACAGCTCTTGAGCACTTCAAGAACGCCCTTCAGGCTGGAGAAGCTCTTGGAGACGAAGCTGCTGACCTGGTAGCCAACTGCAAGAAAGCAATCTGCTCTGCTTCACTTTCAATTGCGAAAGACTTGTACAACTCTAAAGATTTTGCGTCTGCAATCGAGGCTTTCGGAAAAGCGAAAGAATATGCTGAAACTTATGGCGAGGCTGAATTCGTAGAGGAAGCAGCCAATCTCCAGACTCAGACCTGGAAACTGAAATACAATACTGACGCAAAGGCAGCACTTAGTGTAAAAGATTTCGCAACCGCCATAGAGAACTTCAAGAAAGTGCTTGAAATGGAGCCAGAGAACGGAAACACCGCCATCCAGCTTGCACAGGCCTATATGAAATCCGGCAACCTTGCAAGTGCCATCGAAACCCTCAACATTGCGAAGGAAAACGGTCAGGCCGCCAATGCATCGAAGATGCTTTCAAAAATTTACCTCACCCAGGCCCAGTCTGCACTCAAGGCAAAACAGTATCAGCAGGTTATCGATCTTGCAATGAAGTCCAACGAGGAAGGTGAGAACGCCAACGCATTCAAACTTGCGGCAAGCGCTGCTCAGAAGATGGGCAAGAGTGATGAGTGCATCAGCCTCTATGAAAAATATCTCGAACTCGCTCCTAAGGCAAAGGACGCAAGCGGAGTAATCTGCACCATCGCCGTTCTCTATCAGCAGGCTGGCAACAAGGCCAAGGCCAAGGAGTACTACGAGAAGATTGTCAACGACCCTCAGTTCGGCGCAACCGCAGTAGAGCAACTCAAAGCGCTCAACTAGTCAGATGACCTATCTTGAACTTCTTGCCCCGGCAAGAGACTGCAACATCGGCATCGCGGCAATTGACTGCGGTGCCGATGCCGTATATCTGGCCGGACCGAATTTTGGTGCTCGTCAGGCCGCCGGAAATGAGATTGAAGACATCCGCAAACTATGCTCCTATGCCCACCGGTTCGGTGCACGGGTATTCGTAACTATGAATACCATATTCTATGACACGGAGACCGGCCAGGTGAACGAGATGATGGACAGCATCAGGGAAGCCGGAGCAGATGCCATCATAGTGCAGGATCTGGGGATAATCTCACTTGCTTCGCAAAAGAAGGGATGGAAAGACTTTCCACTGCATGCATCCACTCAATGCGCAATAAGAACTCCCGAGCAGGCCGCCTTCCTGGAAAGTCTGGGATTCTCACGACTGATTCTGGAACGAGAACTCTCCCTGGAGCAGATTCGAAGTATCAGGAATGCCACCGGATGTGAGCTGGAATTTTTCGTACACGGAGCCCTTTGCGTATGTTACAGCGGCCAATGTTATCTTTCGGAACATCTCAGTGGAAGGAGCGCCAACAGAGGCGCCTGCATCCAGGCTTGTCGAAGCAAATACGACCTTGTGGACGAAACCGGGAAAGTGCTGGTACGGGACAAGGCATTGCTGTCCCTTAAGGATTTCAACCTGATTGGAAGGCTCGAGGATCTTGCGGAAGAAGGAATCTCGTCATTCAAGATTGAAGGTCGTCTCAAGGGTGAATCTTATGTCAGGAATGTCGTAAGGGCTTATTCAGAAGCATTGGACAGATTAGTTGAAGCTCATCCGGAGAAATATGCCAGGGCATCTTACGGCAAAATTATCAGTTCATTCAAACCTGACCTGGAAAAGACCTTCAACAGGGGATATACTGAATTGTTCCTTGACGCCACAAAAGGGAAATGGGCCTGTCCGGATGCCACAAAGTTCATTGGCGAGAAAGTTGGAACAGTCGTAAGGATATCTCCGGACAGGACAAGGATAGTAATCAAACCTATTCACAACGAAATCAGGCTTTCCAACGGAGATGGTTTCTCATTCATCGGTAATTCCTCCCGTATTGAAGGTTTCAGGGCTGATGTGTGCAATGGCCTGGAAATCAAGTGTAAGCCCATCGCCTCTCTTACTGTCGGGACCGTTCTCTACAGGAACAACAGCACTAGTTTTGAAAAAGAGATAGCTTCATCAGGAACCGTCAGAAGAATAGCAGTAAGCGTAAATATCAGATATAAGATTGATGGCCACTCTGTGACACTGACCGCCACAGCCCTTACTGAAGATTCCAGATCAGCTTCCGTCAGTGAAACTATCGAGTATAACCCGACAAGGGACGAAAGGAGGATGGAAGAACTTTATAGGAACCAGATAGGGAAATCCGTTTCTGAATTCGAATTCAGCCTCTGCTCCATTGAAGGGAATGGCACCATCCCTTTTGTAAGCACGTCCTTGCTGAACGGCTTGAGAAGACATCTTGCTGAGTCGCTCTCCAGGGAGATGGCAATAGCCCATCCTCTCTATGTCAACGGCTCAGGACCGAGGATAGCAGGTGACTGCCACGAAGGAAACATTGATTACAAGGCAAACTGTGCCAATTCTCTATCCCGCGAAGTATATTTATCCAGCGGTGCCGAATCTGTTTCGGATGCCTTTGAAAAGAGCCACCTCAAAGGAGCCGAGCTGATGCGAAGCAAATATTGTATTCGCCATGAACTGGGAATGTGCGCAAGAAAAAAGAAGTCTGGTTCGAGCAAACTCTATCTTCGCAACAACGGACGGCTCCTGGAGCTGGTTTTCGACTGCACTTCCTGCGAAATGGTGGTGAAGGCGGCAGACTAATATTCAACTACTTCAAATATCAGGTCCACATCTCCAAAATGGGCGGTTGCATTGCTGTTCGCATCGAGCCAGGCGGATGAGAGCTGCCCCCGCCACACATTATCATCTCTGGAATTGACAGGAATGGATATTTCGACACCGTAGCTTTTGGACGCAACCCTTACCAGAGCAGTGGTTTTCCATTCCGTCATAGTGCCTCCGTCATCCTCAATTATCATAAACGCGCACTGTGTCATCTGCTCTGACCAGTCTGAAATCAGCATAGCATTGAACGGCTGCGGTATCCCCAACTGGCTCCTCTTCACTACAATCATAAAGTCCGTGACCGTCGGATTATAAAGCCTGAGTTCAGCTTCTGTACTGGCTGTAAAATTTTTTACATACCCGGCCTTTACGAAAAACTCTGATGCTCCAGCAAACCAGGGATCATAGTTGCGTTTCATAGTGAACTCCTTAAGTAGCAGTGACTTTAGACTCTCATCAGCTTTTGTGCCCACCTCCTGTGGTCTTACGACAATGGAACCACCTCCGGGATTGCCCCAATCAGGATCCATCCTGCGGAGCATCTCAAGAGAAAGGACTCCGGCATCGTTGTTACGGTTTAGAACCCAGACATTTCCATCCTTCGCCATCTGCTCATCCACTTCCCCCACATATTCGACAATCATACGGCCACTCTCATCCAAATCAAGTCTGTAGCCTTCATTCACAACAGATGAGTCATCTTCAGGGTCAAACGTAATTATGGGCATAGTTTCCCCATCCCACCTGTCCGAATACGGCCAATAAATCTGGATATCAGAGTTCTGGAGTTCATTGAGGAAGGTCTCCGGATCCATCCGCAATGAAAAAGTGGCGTCAGAACTTTTAGTCATAAGGCCTCTTGCATAATTCTCTATTAGGTCACGAAGGTCATTTCCCCCCGTCCCCACCCTGGTCTGAATGGAATCTTCCAACTGAGTGCCTACTCCGGAACCCGGGGACAAGAAAAGATGGCGCATAGTATATTCCTCATCATAACCATTTGAAGATGAGTTCAATACAGCGCTATGAACTTCTTTTACGTGCGAAAGGCCTATAGGGATTTCGGAAAACATTCTGGCCATATCCCTAAGTTCTATGGCAGAAGTGTGCCTGTCTATGTCATCATCAAGAATTTCGCAGGAAGCCGCCAGAGCGGACAACATCAGAGAAGCAACTAAAACAAAATACCTTTCCATAAGCAATCATTTTTATGGTTGCAAAGTTCAGAAAGGCTATCCGCGTACGCAAAAAGTACACGGATAAAATTTGGATTTCACTAAAAAAAGTCCATTCCAGGACCGTATGGTGCTGAAAATAATTTTTGCCCCGTTACAAAAAAAGCCCGAAACTGCAACAGTTTCGGGCCTATAATCAAGCAAGTTTATTCTAGAGATTCGGATTCATGGTCTTCCAATCCTCTACAGCAGGGATGATGCCCAGGGAGATAATCTCGTCACGCATCTTGCAAAGATGTGCATATGAAGCATCGAGAGAAGCCTTCTCCTCAGCTGTTCCCTCCGGAGCTGTAAAATGAACTCCATCTGCATCAATGACAGTAGGCATAGCCATCATCACATTCTTGTATCCGAGCTTTTCGCAATTGACATAGCATCCTGCAGGCCAAGCAAATGAATCTCCTCCCATAGCGCCTTCTATCATCTTTACAGCCTGGTATGCCGGGCTCTGGAATGAAGAACGTCCGCGAAGTTTGATAATATTGGAACCGCCCTGAGTGGTCATATGCTTAATCTCTGCCCAACGCTCCGGTGAAAGAGGGAGTTCTGAAAGAGGTTTGCCGTCAATCTTTGCTTTTGAAGCGAAAACTGCCATCTGCTCACCGTGACCGCCATAAGTGAAGGCATCTGTCACCTTGTCCTGCTGAACGCCGAACTCCTGGGCAAGCTGCTGCTGGAGACGGGTAGAGTCGAGAGCTGCAAGTGAAGTGAGCTGGTTTGGTTTGAGACCAGAGTGGATAAGGGCAGTGAGGGCTGTTACATCTGCTGGATTGAAGATTACGACAACGTGTTTCACGTCAGGGCAGTATTTCTTGATGTTCTCTCCGAAATCTGCTGCAATCTGGCAATTGCCCTTGAGAAGATCCTCGCGTGTCATTCCTTCCTTGCGTGGTGCTCCACCTGAAGAAATGATGTATTTAGCGCCTGTAAATGCAACCTCCGGATCTACGGTGTAGGAAAGGTTCGCACCCGGGAACGCGCAGTGACACATCTCGTCATAAACGCCGTGAACACCAGGCTCATAAATGTCATAAAGGCAAATGTTTGGAGTCAGGCCAAGCATAAGCACGGATTGAACCATATTGGAGCCGATCATTCCGCCGGCGCCAACGATTACAAGTTTCTCGTCTGTTAAAAATTTCATAACTTTTATATCTATAATATTCGTATCGTCAAGGGACTGCAAATATAATAATTTATATTGATTTATTTAACTTTTAAAAACAGTTTGCTATATTTGCAGCGAATTTTTAAGAATATTGATAGTGGAACCTCCCAGTCCAATACTGACAGAACAACAAATCGGAAAGGATCAACAGTCTGACGACCCTCTCTCCCAGTTTATGTATTTGGCAATTTATCGTGTGTGCCGACTTTGGCGCGCACGCTTTTGGCGTGCATTGAACTATGCTCCGGGACAGTTTTACATATGCAGATAATATACTATATAAATATATATGGCACTTTATTTAAGAAAGAAACTCGACAACAAAGCTGAAATCGCCGTTTGGCAGATAACCGAGACCGAGAAGGAGTTGATTGAACTCAGTTCGGTTCCGAATGATGAGATGGAAGAAATCTTACTCATCCGAAGCGAAAGCCAGAGGAAGCAGAAACTGGCCGTGCGGGCCTTGCTCAACGAGGTATTCGAAGAGAAAATGTACCTCAACCATCACGACAACGGAAAGCCGTATCTGGAAAACTGCGTCACCAACATAAGTATCACCCATACGGAAAAGTATGTCGCAATCATCACTCACGATGAGGACGATCTGGGAATTGATATAGAATCATTGGACCGCGATTTCTCCGCAGTGGAGAAGAAAGCGCTTTCCGAAGACGAAATAGAAGACCTTGATGAAGACAAGAAGAACGAGCAGCTTGCCATCTACTGGTGTGCAAAAGAAGCCATCTTCAAGAGGATGTCCCAGAACAGAGTTGATTTTGCAGAGCAGATCGAGGTGGAAAAATTCCGTCCAAAAGGAGAAGGAGAACTCGAAGCAACATTTATCCACAAGGACGAACACGAGGAAGAATTTGAACTCGAATACATTACATTCGACAGACACGTTCTGGTATGGCTCGTAGGATGACAAAAGAAACATCATTGTTAGACAATTTTTAGTAAATAAAATTTATACATCAACATAAAACCCTGTTAGCTAATAAGTTAACAGGGTTTTATGTATTTTGTTGATAACTTTATAAAGAAATTAGGAGGAAATTACAGGAGAAGATTTATCTTTGCTCTCCCAGTCCAAAAAACTGGAACCACGAAACAATATCCAATATAAATACCAAGTTCTGAACCGATGTCCTCAAGGTCACCGGAGAATTTGACAACACTTTACAATTATGGTAAAATATGTAGTTAAGCGCGACGGTAGAATCGTCGCCTTCGATAACCGCAAAATTGTTGACGCTATTCTCAAGGCTATGAATGTAACTGAAGGAGGAGAAGATATCGTTCTTGCAGCTGAGATTGCATCAGTCATATCAAAACTTGAGGCTGAACAGATGAGCGTGGAGGAGATTCAGGACCAGGTAGAAATGGAATTGATGAACAGTCCTAGGAAGGAAGTCGCCAAGAAATACATCGCCTATAGAAATCAGAGGAACCTCGCCAGAAAAGCGAAGTCCAGAGAGATTTTCAAGGAGATTATAGAGGCTCAGGCTACTGACATCACCCGCGAAAACGCCAACATGAATGCAGACACCCCTGCCGGAATGATGATGAAGTTCGCGTCGGAATCCACAAAATCCTTCGTGGATGAATGCCTTCTGTCCGAAGATGTCAAAGAGGCCGTCAAGAATGGATACATCCACATCCACGACAAGGACTACTACCCTACCAAGAGCCTTACCTGCGTTCAGCACCCTCTCGACAAGATTCTCAAGAATGGTTTCTTCGCCGGTCACGGAGAGTCTCGTCCTGCAAAGCGCATTGAGACAGCCAGCATTCTCGGATGCATTTCTATGGAGACCGTTCAGAATGAAATGCATGGAGGTCAGGCTATTCCTGCATTCGACTTCTATATGGCTCCATTCGTAAGAAAGACATTCCACGAAGAGCTGGAAAAACTCAGCGACTTGTATGGTGAGGACTTCAGCAGGCTCAATGATGTAGAAATCGACGACTACATCAAACGCGACCTGGTAGGCATCCAGGGGGATGAGAGAATCATCCAGCACGCAATCAATATGACGGTAAGCAGGGTGCATCAGTCAATGGAAGCCTTTGTTCACAATATGAACTCCATCCACTCAAGAGGTGGAAATCAGGTTGTATTCAGTTCCATCAACTATGGTACCGACACCTCTGCAGAAGGCCGCTGCGTTATTCGTGAAATCCTCAACACCACATACGAGGGCGTAGGAAACGGTTCCACAGCCATATTCCCGATTCAGATTTGGAAGAAAAAAAGAGGTGTAAGCTACCTTCCGGAAGACCGCAACTATGATTTGTACAGATTTGCCTGCAAGGTTTCCGCAAGGAGATTCTTCCCGAATTTCATCAACCTTGATGCTCCATTCAACCACCACGAGCTCTGGAAGGCCGACGATCCTCAGCGCTATCAGTGGGAATGCGCGACGATGGGTTGCCGCACAAGGGTGTTCGAAAACAGATTCGGGCCGAAGACATCCATCGCGAGAGGTAACCTCTCATTTACAACCATCAACATAGTACGCATCGCCATCGAGTGTATGTCTATAGAGGATAAAAACGAGAGAATCGCAAAATTCTTCCATAAACTGGACTGGGCACTTGACATCACGGCCAAACAGCTCTGCGAAAGGTTCAACTTCCAGAAAACTGCGCTTAAGAAACAGTTCCCTCTGCTGATGGGAGCTCTCTGGCTTGGATGCGAGAAACTTCAAGAAAATGACAGCATTGAGCCTGTGATTAACCAAGGCACCCTCGGCATCGGGTTCATAGGACTTGCAGAAGCATTGATTGCCCTTATCGGGAAGCACCACGGAGAGTCTGAAGAGGCCCAGGAGCTCGGTCTAAGGATAGTTACCTATATGAGGGACAAGGCCAACGAATATTCAGAGAAATTCCAGCACAACTTCAGCGTCCTGGCAACTCCAGCCGAAGGACTTTCAGGAAGATTCACCAAGATGGACAAGAAGAAATTCGGAATCATCCCTGGAATTACAGACAAGGATTATTACACCAACTCCAACCACGTCCCTGTATATTACAAGTGTACTCCTAAACACAAAGCTGAAGTAGAGGCTCCTTATCACGACCTGACCAGAGGCGGTCACATCTTCTATGTGGAGATTGATGGAGATGCCACCCACAATGCAGAAGCAATTATGGCAATCGTTGACCTGATGGACAAATATAATATCGGCTACGGTTCAGTCAACCACAACAGGAATCGTTGTATGGATTGTGGTTTTGAAAATGCAGACTCTGATCTTGAAGTTTGTCCTAAATGCGGAAGTGAGAAGATTGACAAACTTCAGAGAATCACCGGCTATCTGGTGGGAACAACAGGGCGTTGGAACAGCGCCAAACTTTCTGAGTTGAAAGACAGGGTTGTTCACAAATAATTGCAGTAATGAGAAATACTGAAAATACGACAAAAGCAGGAATGTCCGGGACCCTAAAGGTTCTGGACATTCTTGAAGAAACGATGGCAGACGGCCCTGGATTGAGGATTTCCATCTATTGTGCCGGCTGCGCCCATCATTGTCCCGGTTGCCACAATCCCCAATCTTGGGATTTCAACGCCGGGAAAGAGATGGAAATAGACAAAATCCTGGAACTGATAAAGGAAGATGAATTCAGCAATGTGACATTTTCCGGAGGAGATCCTCTGTATCAGGTAGAAGGATTTACCATACTTGCCCGTCGTATAAAGGAAGAAACCACAAAGACAATCTGGTGCTACACTGGATTTACATTTGAGGAGATTGTCGCAGACGAACGTCTGTCCCAGATATTGCCCTATCTGGATGTAATCGTGGACGGCCCTTTCATCGAATCACTTAAAGACAAGGAACTGCTTTTCAGAGGCAGCTCCAACCAAAGAATCATCTATCTCACAGAAAAAAAAGACGACACCATTCCCGGTGCCGTTGCTCTTGTCCAGCCTAAGTAATAGCCAGGAATCAGCCCTTCAACTGTGACAGGAACTTGTTCTTTGGAGTTGACTCCGACTTCCAATTTTCAAGACTGCACTGCGGACACCAGCCGCCACCAAGGAGGACATATTCCAAAGACGCTTCGAAACGGTGTCCGTGTTCGCATTCCCATACGCACTTATTCGACTCTCGGCCAACAAAACGTCCCCCGCGGAATTCTGCTGCAGCCTGAATCTCGTCATCTGTCAGAGATGACAGAGGCTTGGTTTCATCCCATCCGTGGTCGAGCAGGTGTGCATCTGCCTTGGACATATCCTTTTCAAGATAAGGGGGAAGCACATCCTCCCAGCTATGTATGCTTTCATATTCTGCTCTGGAGCCATAATACGCATCCAGTTTGTCAGGAGCATCCGTAGCCCAGGTCTGAGTCCCGAGTCCCTTTTCATATGCATAACGCCGCATAAACAGTTTTATGGCAAATGCAGGGGCGAGGAAGGCAAGAGAGTAGAACCAAGGCAGTTTCGACTTCATCTGCTCGAAATATTCATCTATAGGGACATTGGCTCTAAAATGAAGATAGCTCTCCAGCACATCAGAGTCAGCATACCACATACCGTGAAAATTCCTCGTTGCAAACCACTGCGGTTCAAAAACCTTTTCAGGACGTGGCAAACCAAGGGAAGACAGCATCCTTGACTCGAACTCGTAATTTGTCATTCTATATTCAGGTCCGCTGCTCAAATTGTAGAAGCGGTTCCAGAACTCATCAGGAACATCATCGGAGCACACATTCGCCAGTACCCTTCCTGAATCCTCAATGGTCGCCCACTCAAGAACACCTGCCACAGGAACATGGAATGCGGTAGGATTGACAACCGACAAGATTCCGGGATACAGGATACCCGACTGACGGATTGATACCCAATGCTTAATTCCGGAGTCAACAATTGCCCTTTCGGCCTGACACTTTGATACTGAATACATATCAAAACGGCTGGCACACACCGGGTCACCACATCGTCCCCAGTGAAGGGGTGCCCTCCTGTCTCCATATTGTGCCACTGAACCAATATATACAACCTTAATATCATCCCTGTTCGGCTGTGCGAGTACAGCCTTGGCGATATTTTCAGACGAACGGACATTTACCTTGAGAGTCTTTTCTGGGAAATAATCTGCCGCCGGCGATACCATTCCACCGACGTGAAGCACATAGTCAGAACCCGTAACTCCCTTAAGCACATCGTCATATGATAACAAATCACCCCAGATAACCTCAACGGAAGCATCCTCAAGATAAGGTTGAAGTTTCTTCCTGTTCTTTTCGCTGTTCCTTGCAAGCAATCTCAGTTTGAAACAACCCTTTTTGTAAAGTTCCTGAAAGCCGGCCCACCCCATATTACCGGTAGCACCTGTAATGAAAACTGTCTTTGTCATAGATTATGGTTTCCGGAGCCATATCTCCGGGTTCAAATTTACATTGTCTTTCTGCAGTTGGAAAAGCAATCTTGTGCTGCCGGCCATCGACACGACAGTACCAAGCTGCTGCCCTGTCCTCACATTGTCCCCTACATTCAACTTGACATCCTTGAGTATACCATAGCATGAATAGTAATTCCCGTGCTGTATTATGATACACACACCTCCACTTCCTCGAATGAACGACTTGCCGATGACCTTTCCGTCAAAGATGGCGCACACTTTCGAATTCTTATCCAACGCAATCTCTATTCCCTTGCTCTGGGGCAAATCAACAGATGCGTCTATCCTATTGTTGAAATGCACGATTACCGGACCGATAGCAGGCCACGGCAACTTTCCTTTGTTACTGGAAAAATCGGATGCCAGACGGATATCCTCCTGGGACATCTTATTCCCGGATTTGGAAGATCCCTGCTTGCGTTTGGACTCGGCGAGCATCTTTTCGATTTCCTTATTGATAGCCTGGATCTGCTCCCTCTTCTTTCTTATCTGTTGTTCATAAGCTTTCTTGTCCTTCTTCAACTTCGCGGAGGCAGCATCAGCCTGCTTCCTTGCAGCCTCCAGTTCTTTCAAAGATGCTGCCGCTTCCTGCTTTTTCGATTTCGCTTCATTCTTCAGAACAGCCAGTTTATCCTTCTCCGAAGCCAATTCTGCCTGCAAAGCCTCAATTTTCTCAGCCTCCGCATTCATCTGAGAGGACAAACTGCGGAAATATGCATAACGTCTGTATGCTTGTCCAAGATTTTCACTTGCAAGAATATACATATACCACAAGCGGGTGTCGCGGTTCTTGTAAGCTGCAAGGATAAGATTGGAATAATGCTCCGACAATGTATCCAGCCTCTCCTGAAGACGGTTGATTTCTCTCTGCTTCTGATAGATTTTATCTGAAATAAGGCGTATCTCCTTGTCGCAATTGTCACAAATCTGCTGCTTGATAGAGGCTTTCTTCTTGATGAGCGCCAAATCTGCTATCAGGTCCCTGCTCTTTGAGGCATTGTCAGAGAGTTGTTTGTTGATGATTTCTATTTCTCTCTCCAAACGCTTCTTCTCCTCCTGCCTGGACGATGTATCCTGGGCACAAACTGTCCCTGAAAAGAACAGAATACAGAAAAAGACAAGTATAATATTTCTGGTTCTCATATTCCGGAGCATCATTTCAAGGCGTCTTTTCTCTTTTGAATCTTCTCCTGCAATCCTTCTATCTCATCATCATTCTTCTGAAGAGCCAGATTCCAATAGAAGAATGCAAGGTCATATTCTTTCAAGGCATAAAGGACCTCTGCATAGTGGTCGAGAATGACAGGACTTTCCTTACCCCCGTAAAGCATCGCCTGCTTGAAAACCGGCTTCGCCTCCAAAGGCTTGTTCTGAAGAAAAAGTATCCAGGCAAAGGTATCCAGGTAGGTAGCGTTGTCCGGCTCGGCAATAATGGTTTTCCGGCTCATATCATATGCCTTTTTCAAAGACTTGCCTTCAATGCTGAGATAATAGGCATAATTGTTAAGGACATATATATAGTCTGGATTGATTTTCAAGGCCTTATCATATGCTCTGTATGCTTTTTTCGAATCACCCAACATATGGTGGATGTCGCCGGCCGTAGACCAGGCTTTCAACGTTGCAGAACTGTCATTGGGAAACAGCCTCAGGACGTCGTTGCAGATTTCCAGCACCTTTTCGTACTCCTTCGAATTGAAATCTCCCACAGATGCCATCTCAAGCATATTCACATTGTCAGGGTGTCTCTGGAATGCTATGCGTCCCTGTTTGGAAAGTTCTGCCCAATTCTGCTCATACATCAGGAACTCCAGGTAGTAGATGCTGGCCATTTCGGAAGAGGGATACATATCCACAACCTTTTTAAAATACTCACCTGCATTTTCATTCCTCCCTGTTGAATAGAAATATACAGCTGCCGTATTCAGCACAGTACTGTCAGACGAATGGACTTTGACAATATTGTTGATGACGGTATCCATCTGCGGGGTGAAACTCTTCAGGAACTGAGGAGTAGAGTTCCGCACAAGAGCCATCAAATAGTCGCATTTTTCTTCAACAGGCAGGTTGACGTTAGAAGCAATCTGCTTCAGGGCCGGGAAAAAGCGATCATATCTCTTGGACATCCGGAACACTTCTGCCCTTCCAATCAGAGCTGGGAGAAAGTCTGGAGCAAGGTCAACAGCTTCGTCATAATATGCCACCGCCGTCGAATCATCATACATCGAAACCTTCCATTCTGCAAGAGTGGTCAAAACCACCGGGGATGAGTATTCCTGGTTGTATTGCTCAAGGCTTCTGAAGGCTTCATCATCCTTTCCTGTATGTCGGAGGAGATTGAAACGATATATCGCTGACGATTCTGTTTTTCCAAAGATAGTATCGATTTCATCAAGAGTTTTGAGTGACTTATCAAATTCTCCCTGAGCAGAATACATCTGAGCAAGGTCAAAGTACAATTCGCTCTTGGAAGGAAAATCCTTGAGCAACTTTTCATATATATCAACAGTCAACTCACCTCTTGAAGTGGCAGCATACAATTGCGCAAGAGAATATCTGTACCAGTAGTTGGTCGGATCCAGTTCTACCGCTTTTTTCAGGTATATTTCAGCCTTTTCGACATCACCCTTCTTCTGAAGCACGAGACCATTATAATAGCAAGCTGCGTCATTATCCGGGTCCCGGGCAAGCAGTTCGGATAGAATCTTAGCAGCTGAGTCATATGCGCCTGCATCGTATTCTGATACCGCTTTGATTAGGAAATCTGAATTAATTGCTTCCTGAATCCGGTCCTGCGCAAAGGAAGGAAGGGTCGTCAGAAATGTGACGATTGACAATAATATATATATAAAGTGAGTCCTTTTCATATCTGAATTAAAAATTTAAAAGTCGCAATAATTTTTAAATTTCACAAAAATAATACTGAAAATCGGGAAGATTGCATAAATTTGGAACTTTTCCATACAAGATGCAACAAAACAGACCTATTTTGCATCTTTTTTCGACATTGAAAACAATAAGGGTCTGAAGGGAGTAATTGTGGGCAATACATATGATCAACATCTGATTGACTCTTGCAAAAGGGGGGACCGGGCTTCTCAGAAGGTCCTGTATGACAGCCTTGCCCCAAAGATGTTTTCGATATGTATCAGGTATATCGGAGACCGGACAGCCGCCCAAGATGTACTCCAGGATGGTTTCGTAACATTGTTTTCAAAGCTTGACAGTTTCAAAGGAGAGGGTTCTTTCGAAGGATGGGCAAGAAGGATATTTGTGACCACAGCCCTGATGGAATTAAGGAAAAAAGATGCCTTAAAAATGAGCGAGGAACTGGAAGTCGTGCGGGGAATGAAGGCTGAAACGGTCGGGCAAGTGGAAAATATATCCTACAGAGAGTTGATGAGCCTTGTGACAAGCCTCCCTCCGGGATTCAGGACAGTGTTCAATCTATACGCAATAGAAGGATACAGTCACAAGGAGATATCCCAGATGTTGGAAATTACAGAAACAACCTCAAGAACTCAGTTAAGACGGGCCAGGCTCTGGCTTCAGGATAAGATTAAAAGTTTGAAAGATGCTGGAAAACAATAATATAGAAGATTTGATAAGGATGCGTTCCATCCTTGAAGAGGGCACAGAAGAAGTCCCTGCCCATATTTGGGAGGGTGTTTCTGCCGGGCTTGACAGAGCCAATCGCAAGAAGGTTGCGTTTATATGGCTCAGGCGTGCCGGCATTGCTTCTGCCGTTGCAGCATCCCTATTAGTCGGTATCTTTTTCAGTTTGAGGCAAGTTGAGAACAAAGACCTCATACAGGTAATCGAGCCTGCGGGAACAGACAGGCAGGTTGAGATTCTTGCAATGGCACCTGATAAGACTCCTGAATCATTCCGTACACCGAGCGGGAGTACATCCGTCATAGTTTATGACATTCCGGAAAAAGAAGAGGAATGTACCAGCGATGAGCATATTGTGCCGCAAAGTATTGAAAAAGCGGAGGTAGAAAAGGTGGTGGAGATTGAAAAAGAGAAAGAGGAAACAAAAGAAGATTTCGTTGATAAATATGATTCCGGCGAAGATTGGATAGAAACCAATGATAAAAAGTCTGGAAAAGGAATCAAGGCATCTATCGTGGTTTCCGGACTAACGGGAACCAACAATGCCCAGTCCCCCAGAAACGCCAATCTGATGAAGAGGCCGACCCCTTCCCGCGCCCCTGCTGTTACCGGAGTAAAGCAAAGCAGCACGACATCCACTTTCGGTGTTCCTGTTTCTGTCGGATTAGGAGCCAAGATTAGATTTACTGACAGATGGTCGCTCGGAGTGGGAGTCAACTACAGCTACCTCACCCGAAAGTTCTACGGGACTTATACAGAAGTTGACAGTGAGGGAAACATTGATTACAGTGAATCCGCAGATTTTAGGAATAACCAGCATTTCATCGGCATCCCGGTCAATGCATATTTCAACATTATCGCCAGCGATCGCATTAATTTCTACACTTATGCAGGCGGAGCCGTTGAAAGATGTGTAGCTGACAAATATGTGATGCTTGGCAAGGATTTCACCTATTCTGCAAAACCGAAGGGAGTACAAT
Source organism: uncultured Bacteroidales bacterium (assembly GCA_945870315.1). Taxonomy (GTDB): domain Bacteria; phylum Bacteroidota; class Bacteroidia; order Bacteroidales; family UBA932; genus Cryptobacteroides. The sequence continues at coordinate 13,356 of CAMBRR010000016.1, read as the reverse complement.
GGAGCGTAAATGTCGGTCTGGGAGTGGAGTTTATGCTTGGAAAGACCGTGGGAATCTATCTGGATCCTAGCCTTAGATACTATTTCAACTGTGGACAGCCATCAAGTATCAGGACAGAACAGCCGTTGATGCTAGCTTTCGAGGCTGGATTGAGATTCAAAATATGATTATTTGACTCCCTCCATTATATTCCTGGCAAGTGTATTGGAGCATATAAAATCCTTAAGCTCTTGACAGTCAGTTTTTAATATCGAATGTCTATCACCTTGCCACAGAAGGGTTCCCTTTGAAATAAAGCCGATTTTGTCCCCTATCTCCAAAATTGAGTTCATATCGTGGGTATTGACAACCGTTGTCATATTGAACTCCTTTGTCAAATCACTTATCAGTCTGTCTATCAATATGGAAGTATGAGGGTCAAGTCCCGAATTCGGTTCATCGCAGAAGAGGAAGGACGGATTCAAGGCAATTGCCCTGGCTATTCCGACCCTTTTCTGCATTCCACCGCTGAGTTCGTTGGGATACTTGTCATCAGAACCAATCACATTGACCTTTTCAAGACAGTAGTGGGCTCTTTCCAGCATCTGCGCCCTTGACCAGTCAGTAAAAAATTCCATCGGAAACATCACATTCCCCAACACAGTCGTAAAATCAAAAAGGGCACTTCCCTGGAAAAGGATGCCTATCCTCTGACGCAATTGTTTCTTTTCCTGGTATTTCATTTGGGACAACTTGACTGAAGAATATGAAATCTCTCCGCTATCTGCTTCCAGAAGGCCGATGAGGCTCTTTAGCAATACTGTCTTCCCTGAACCGCTCGCACCGATTATCATATTGCATTTGCCGCTCTCGTATTCCACATTGATATCCTTCAGGACAGGAACGCCGTCGAAACTCTTGTAAAGGTGTTCTACTTTAATCATTTCAGATTGATTTCATTAATACAACATAAGCTGAGTCACTATCAGGTCGAACATCAGAATCAGTATGCTGATGGTCACAATTGCGCTCGTACTAGAACGGCCAACCCCCTGAGATCCTCCCGTCGCCCAATATCCTTTGTATGCCGCTATGGAAGATATCAGAAAGCAGAAAAGGGACATCTTGAAACAACTGTAGAAAATATAGAATCCGTTATAGAACGACTTTATACCTGTAATATATGAAGGCGTCGGGATAATCTGCGTCACTTCCACAACGAACCATCCTCCGAAAAGGCCGAGTACCAAACTCATAAGCATCAGCAGGGGGCTCAGGAGTGTTGCAGCCGCTATTTTGGGAAGGGCCAGAAAACCTGCTGAATTCACTCCCATCATATCCATTGCATCAATCTGTTCGGTAATGCGCATGCTGCCTATCTCGGAAGCAATGTTGGAGCCCATTTTACCAGCAAGAATCAGAGCTATCATTGTAGAACAGAATTCAAGGATAAGGCTTTCTCTTACCATATATCCGACATACATCTTATCTATGACAGGATTCTCAAGGTTGGATGCAGTCTGGATGACAAGGACTCCTCCGATAAAGAGAGAGATTACTCCGACTATTATAATTGATGACAATATGAGCTTGTCAGATTCCAGAATGAATTGTCTCCAGAAGATTCTCCACTTCTCAGGGCGTCTGAATACCTCCTTGAGAAAGAGGAAATATCTGCCTACAGATTCAAAAAAATGCGAAATCATATGCAAAATAAATTTTGGATTCCAAATTTACCACATTTTTCTTTTTTTGTCGTGCAAATGTGAGGTAAAGTGACAAGCTATGCACAGATTTGCAAAAAAAATTATGCTTATCAACATTCAAGGCGCGAAGTGCATAGGGATTGATGCCGTTCCTGTTACTATAGAGGTGGATATCGCCTCCGGCATTGGAATTCATCTTGTGGGGTTGGCGGATGTTGCCGTAAAGGAGAGTCTTCTCAGAACAATAACGGCTCTTCAGTCAATGGGATTTAGGATTCCGGGGAGGAAGATTGTAATCAATCTGGCTCCGGCTGATGTCCATAAAAAAGGAAGCGGATATGATGTCCCTATTTCACTGGGCATCATCGCAGCTTCCGGCCAAGCCGAAATGCCCCATCTGGGCGAATATCTTATTATGGGAGAACTGGGACTGGACGGCTCGGTCAGAGATGTCCCTGGAAGCATTCCATTTGTGGAACTGGCAGAGAAAATCGGATTAAAAGGGTGCATACTGCCTTTAAATTCTGCTTTGGAGGCTGTAGATCTGGGCAGGGGCAATATTTTCGGAATTGAGACTCTTGGGGATGCACTCAGAATACTGAGAAACGACAAGGAGTGCAATGACCTTCTTGTGGAGAACCGAATGAGAAATCACAAAGAAAAGATTCCCCGGGATAAAAGTCTCGGCAACATAATGGATTTCAGCGAAATAATAGGCCAGGAAAGCGCGAAGAGAGGAATAGAGATAGCAGCGGCAGGCGGCCATAATGTTCTTCTGATCGGTGCCCCAGGAAGCGGGAAAAGTTCGTTGGCAAAAGCGATGTCAGCCATCCTGCCTCCTATGACTTTTGAGGAATCTATCCAGACCAGCAAGATATATTCTGTCGCTCTCAAGCACACATCCAATACAGGATTGATTAAACAAAGGCCATTCAGAAGTCCACACAACAGCATATCTGTCCCAGCTCTGATAGGCGGAGGCACCGAGAATCCGACTCCGGGTGAAATCTCACTTGCCCATAACGGAATTCTTTTCATTGACGAATTCTGCGAAGCCCCTAAAAGGCTTCTGGAGGCACTCCGAAGCCCTATGGAGGACAAGAGAGTGGTCATTTCCCGAATCAAGTCAAAGGTTGAATATCCGGCTGATTTCACCCTCATTGCAGCAGCCAACCCTTGTCCGTGCGGTTATTACGGAGAAGGTGACAGGTGTACTTGCACTCCCGCTCGAAGAGATGCCTACTTCTCCAAACTATCCGGCCCGATTCTAGACCGTATTGACATTCAGCTATGGATGCATCCTGTGGATGCCAGACGTCTGGTACAGCGTGAAAAAGGAGAATCATCCTCAGCAATTGCACAGAGAGTTGCTAGAGCAAGGGAGATTCAGAAAATGAGATTTGATGGGGAAGGCATATTTTGCAATGCAGCTATGAGCAATCGCATGCTGGACAAATATTGTCAATTAAGTCCGGAGTGCAACCAGCTGCTTGAGAAACTGATTGCAAGAATGGGATTGTCCGCAAGAGCCTGTTCCAGAATCGTCAAGCTGGCAAGAACCATAGCTGACCTGGAAGGTGTGGCAGACATTCTCCCAGAGCACATTACCGAAGCTGCCGGATACAGATTCCTTGACAGGAAAAACACACAAAGATGAGAGTAAAAAATTTTCGAGGGTAACTGAAAAGCGAGTTTTCAGTCACCCTCGAAAAGCATCTTCAGATTATCCTTTAGAGATCTGCAAGGTTTCTCTGCATATCAGCCACTGGAGCTACAAGAATTTCCTGGAATTCCTTCTGGCCCGTACCGGCAGGGATTGGATGTCCACAGATGACATTCTCTTTCAGACCTTCAAGTGTATCCACCCTACCTCTGATAGCTGCCTCGCTGAGCACCTTAGTGGTTTCCTGGAAGGAAGCTGCTGAGATAAAGCTGTTGGTCTTGAGGGCTGCTCTGGTGATACCCTGGAGGACCTGGCTTGCAGTAGCAGGCTTTGCCTCACGAAGGACCATCATCCTGAGACCCTGTCTTTCAAGAGATGAATTCTCACCCCTCATCTGACGAGCAGTGACGATGTCACCTTCGACAAACTTATCAGAATCACCTGGATCCAGAACGATGAACTTGCCATAGATGGCATCATTGGTATCCATAAACTGCCACTTGTCAACCAGTTCTTCCGGCAGGAATTCCGTATCGCCAGGATCATTGATCTGCACCTTCCTCATCATCTGACGAACAATGATTTCAAAGTGCTTGTCATTGATCTTCACACCCTGGAGACGATATACCTCCTGGATTTCATTGACGATATATTCCTGAACCTTAATAGGACCTAGGATATTCAGAATGTCCGTAGGAGAAACTGCTCCATCAGAAAGCCTTGTTCCGGCTTTGACATAGTCGTTTTCCTGAACCAGAATCTGCTTGGTAAGAGGAACGAGGTAGTGTTTCTCGATTCCGGATTTGTTGCGGATGATAATCTCCTTGTTACCTCTCTTGACCTTACCCATGATAACCTCTCCGTTAATCTCAGAAACGATTGCAGGATTGGATGGATTTCTAGCTTCAAAGAGCTCGGTGACACGAGGAAGACCTCCGGTGATATCGGATGACTTACCGATAGCGCGAGGAATCTTGATAATGATGTCTCCGACCTTGACCTGCTTGCCGTCTTCTACAAGAACGTGCGCTCCCACAGGGAGGTTGTACTGTTTCTTGCTTTCTCCGTTCTCATCAACAATATTGATTGCAGGGTTCTTTGACTTGTCACGGGACTCGATGATAACCTTGTCTCTGTTGAGAGAGTACTCATCTGCCATCTCCTCACGGAAAGTAACACCGTCAATCATACTGTCAAAGCGCACTGTACCCTCTGTCTCGATGATTGTGATGGCGTTGTAGGCATCCCATTCGCAGATAAGATCACCCTTGGAAACCTTGTCCTTATCCTTCTTGTACAAAACTGAGCCATATGGCACATCGTACTGTGAGAAGGTAATTCCGGTATTCTCATCCACAATGCGGAGCTCCGTAGTACGGCTGACAACAACATCGCTGACAGTTCCGTCATCGTTTGTTCTTTCAATGGTCCTAAGTTCCTCGAACTCAAGTTTTCCATTGTATTTTGATGTGATGGAACTTTCCGCTGCGGTACTTGAAGCTGTACCACCGACGTGGAAGGTACGGAGTGTAAGCTGTGTACCAGGTTCACCGATGGACTGTGCAGCAATGACTCCGACAACTTCACCTTTCTCAACCATTCTTGCAGATGCAAGGTTGCGGCCATAACATTTTGCGCAGACACCCTTACGGGACTCGCAAGTAAGCACGGAACGAATTTCAACCTGTTCGATAGGAAGGGACTCAATGAGGTTTGCAATATCCTCGGTAATCTCTTCGCCTGCAGGAATGATGAGTTCTCCAGTAAGAGGATTGAATACATCGTGTACGGAAGTACGTCCAAGTATTCTTTCTCCAAGAGATTCAACTATCTCATCCTTGCTCTTGATTGCAGTAGCAATCAGACCTCTGAGAGTTCCGCAATCTTCTTCGTTGATGATGACATCGTGAGATACATCAACAAGACGACGGGTAAGGTAACCGGCATCAGCGGTCTTCAAGGCCGTATCGGCAAGACCCTTACGGGCTCCGTGGGTTGAGATGAAGTACTCGAGCACCGACATTCCTTCCTTAAGGTTGGAAATAATAGGGTTCTCGATAATCTCAGCTCCCTGAGCACCGGATTTCTGAGGTTTTGCCATAAGTCCACGCATACCGCAGAGCTGTTTGATCTGCTGGGCAGAACCACGGGCTCCTGAATCCAGCATCATATAGACAGGGTTGAATCCCTGCTGGTCGCTGGAAATCTGTTTTTCCACTATGCTGGATATCTGGTTGTCGATAGAAGACCAGAGGTCGATGACCTTGTTGTAGCGTTCATTGTTGGTAATGAAACCCATTGAGAAGTTGGCCTTGATGGACTCTACAGTATTGTAACCCTCCTCAATCAGCTGATGCTTCTCTTCAGGAATGATTACGTCGCCGAGGTTGAATGAAAGACCTCCTTTGAATGCCATAGTGTAACCGAGATCCTTGATATCATCGAGGAACTGAGCCGTGCGGGCAACACCGGTAAATTTGATGACATTGGTAATAATCTTTCTCAATGACTTCTTGCCAAGAACTTCGTTGATATAAGGTACCTCTACTGGAACCAACTGATTGACAATGATTCTTCCCGGTGTGGTCTCGACCATCTGTGTACCTGCCTCTGGATGCTGTTTATCCTTAGGAAGTCTCACAAATATCATGGCGTGGATGTCGATTGCCTTCTCGTTGAGAGCTATGATGACCTCCTCCGGTCCATAGAAACGCATCTTCTCGCCTTTGGCTCCCGGTCTTGCCTTAGTAATATAATAAAGTCCGAGCACCATATCCTGAGAAGGAACCGTAATAGGCGTTCCGTTGGCAGGATTGAGAATATTGTGAGATCCAAGCATAAGAAGTTGAGCCTCAAGTATGGCAGCATTGCCGAGAGGTAGATGGACGGCCATCTGGTCACCATCGAAGTCGGCGTTGAATGCCGTACAAGCAAGCGGGTGAAGCTGGATTGCCTTTCCCTCTATCATCTTAGGCTGGAAAGCCTGGATACCAAGTCTGTGAAGTGTAGGAGCTCGGTTCAAGAGTACCGGATGACCTTTCATCACATTCTCAAGGATATCCCAGATTACAGGATCCTTCCTATCAACGATTTTCTTCGCAGATTTCACGGTCTTTACAATACCACGCTCAATCAACTTTCTGATGATGAATGGTTTATAAAGCTCCGCAGCCATAAACTTAGGAAGACCGCACTCATGCATCTTAAGTTCCGGACCTACAACGATGACGGAACGTGCAGAGTAATCGACACGTTTACCGAGAAGGTTCTGACGGAAACGTCCCTGCTTTCCTTTGAGTGAGTCTGACAATGACTTCAAAGTCCTGTTGGCCTCGCTCTTGACCGCATTCGATTTCTTAGAGTTATCGAAAAGGGAGTCAACGGCCTCCTGGAGCATACGTTTCTCATTGCGAAGGATGACCTCCGGTGCCTTGATCTCTATGAGTCTTTTCAGACGGTTGTTCCTGATGATAACCCTTCTGTAGAGGTCATTGAGGTCGGAAGTTGCAAAACGACCTCCATCCAGAGGAACCAGAGGCCTCAAATCAGGTGGAATCACCGGAATAACCTTGAGGATCATCCACTCAGGACGGTTGATTTCCTTTGACTCCTGGAACCATTTTACAATACTAAGACGCTTGAGGGCATCAGCCTTCCTCTGCTGGGAAGTCTCGGTAAGCATCTTCTGACGAAGTTCCTTTGCAAGGGCATCGATGTCGATTTCCTTGAGAAGATCATAAATGGCCTCAGCGCCCATCCCGGCAATAAACTTGTCAGGGTCATCTGCAGGAAGGTTCTGGTTGTCAGGCATATTGGCAAGAGTATCAAGATACTCCTCCTCTGAAAGAAGTTCAAGTTTCTGGAAACCGGATGCACCCGGCTTGATTACAATGTACTTCTCATAATAGATGACAGCCTCAAGTTTCTTGGCAGCTATACCAAGAAGAGCAGCAATCTTGTTAGGAGCTGACTTGAAGTACCAGATATGAGCCACAGGAACGGTGAGTTCGATATGTCCCATCCTTTCCCTGCGGACCTTCTTTTCAGTCACTTCAACACCACATCGGTCGCAGACGATGCCACGATAGCGGATTCTCTTGTATTTTCCGCAATGGCATTCATAGTCCTTAGTAGGACCGAAAATCTTCTCACAGAACAGACCATCCTTCTCAGGCTTGTAAGTTCTATAGTTGACGGTTTCCGGCTTCAGGACCTCTCCGGAAGACCTTGCTTTGATATCTTCCGGAGATGCGAGTGCGATGCTGATTCTTTCGAAATTGCTTTTAACCTTGTTTTCTTTATTAAAAGTCGGCATATTTCTAAAATTTCAATTGTCTGTTATTAGTCCAAACTTACTTTAAGTCCAAGGCCTCTCAACTCGTGCAGGAGCACATTGAGAGATTCAGGTATGCCTGGAGTAGGCATCAGGTCACCTTTGACAATGGCCTCATAAGCTTTGGACCTGCCTGTGACGTCATCTGACTTGACGGTGAGGATTTCCTGAAGAACATTGGATGCGCCGAATGCTTCAAGCGCCCAAACCTCCATCTCTCCGAAACGCTGACCTCCGAACTGAGCTTTACCGCCAAGAGGCTGCTGAGTGATGAGAGAATAAGGACCGATTGAACGGGCGTGCATCTTGTCATCTACCATATGACCAAGCTTAATCATATAGATGACTCCGACAGTAGCAGGCTGGTCAAACCATTCACCTGTACCTCCATCACGGAGATATGTCTTTCCATAACGAGGAAGACCGGCCTTGTCGGTATATTTGCAGATGTCATCAAGGGATGCACCATCGAAGATAGGAGTACTGAACTTAAGTCCGAGTTCCTCTCCTGCCCAACCAAGGACTGTCTCATAAATCTGACCGAGGTTCATACGGGAAGGCACACCCAGAGGGTTCAGAACTATATCTACTGGAGTTCCATCCTCAAGGAACGGCATATCCTCGTCCCTTACGACCTTGGCAACAATACCCTTGTTACCGTGGCGTCCAGCCATCTTGTCACCGACTCTGATCTTTCTCTTCTTGGCAACATAAACCTTTGCAAGTTGCATCACTCCATTTGGAAGTTCGTCACCGACTTTGATTTTGTCCAAGATCCTCTTGCTCTTTGCAACTTCCTCCTTGTAGGCAATTCGGTAGTTGTTGATGAGGTCTCGAATCATTGCATTGGTGTTCTTGTCTGAAGTCCACTTAGTGGAACTGATGTTCTCATAGTCAATTCCCTTGATTACTTCATCAGTGAGATCCTTGCCCTTAGGTACGATTTCAACGCCATACAAGTCGCTGATTCCGGCGCTCTTCTTGCCCTGTACAAGTACAGAAAGCTTATCAATGAAACGTGAGAAGAGGGCGGCTGCCTTGGCCTGGAATTCTTCTTCGGCCTTCTCAATCCTTACCTTCTGATCACTCTTTGCACCTTTGCGTCCGCTTTCCTTTGCAACCTTCGAATAAAGTGCTGTGTTGATTACGGTACCGCTCAATGACGGAGTAGCCTTGAGTGAAGCATCCTTTACATCGCCAGCCTTGTCACCGAAGATGGCCCTGAGGAGTTTCTCTTCAGGAGAAGGATCGCTTTCGCCTTTAGGAGTAATCTTACCAATCATAATGTCACCTGGATCGATGTGGGCACCAATACGGATTATACCATTTTCATCAAGATCCTTGGTTGCATCTTCGCTCACATTCGGGATATCGGAAGTGAGTTCCTCCATACCTCTCTTGGTATCGCGCACCTCTGTGATGTACTCATCCACGTGGATGGAAGTGAGGATATCCCAACGAATCATCCTCTCTGAAATCACGATAGCATCCTCATAGTTATAACCCTTCCAAGGCATAAATGCAACCTTGAGGTTACGTCCAAGAGCAAGTTCACCGTTCTGGGTTGCATAACCCTCGGTAAGTATCTGGCCAGGCTCTACGATATCTCCCTTGCGAACAATCGGTTTAAGGAGAATTGTAGTGCTCTGGTTGGTCCTTCTATATATAGGAAGCTGGTAAACGGTTACATCTGGTGAGAAACTTACGAATTTCTCATCGTCAGTACGATCATATTTTACGTGTATCTCTTTGGCATCTACGTAAACCACCTCACCTCTCCTCTCGGCCCTGACCTGTGTCCTTGAATCGAGACATACACGCTCCTCAAGTCCGGTACCTACGATAGGAGATTCAGGATTAAGAAGCGGAACAGCCTGACGCATCATATTCGCACCCATCAATGCACGGTGAGCATCATCGTGCTCAAGGAACGGAATCAGGGATGCCGCAACAGATGCAATCTGGTTAGGAGCAACGTCCATATAATTCACTTCCTCCTTGGTCACGACAGGGAAATCGGCGCCAAGACGGCACTGAATCCTATCTTCGAGGATGTTGCCATCTTCATCCATCTTGACCTTGGCAAGTGAAACCATCTTGTCTTCCTCCTCCTCTGCACTCATATATGTCCATCCTTCAGAACTCAGGTCAACCTTTCCTCCCTCTACCTTGCGGTAAGGAGTCTCGATGAAACCAAGGTCATTGATACGGGCATATACGCAAAGTGATGAAATAAGACCGATATTCGGACCTTCCGGAGTTTCAATAGGACAAAGGCGTCCATAGTGAGTATAGTGTACGTCACGAACCTCGAAACCTGCACGGTCTCTTGAAAGACCGCCAGGACCAAGGGCTGACAGACGACGCTTGTGAGTCATTTCTGAAAGCGGGTTGGTCTGGTCCATGAACTGTGACAACTGACTGGTACCGAAGAACGAGTTGATAACAGATGACAAAGTCTTTGCGTTGATCAAGTCGGTCGGTGCAAACTGCTCACTGTCACGTACATTCATCCTTTCGCGAATTGTACGGGCCATTCTCGCAAGGCCTACGCTGAACTGGTTGGCAAGCTGTTCACCAACAGTTCTGATACGTCTGTTGCTAAGGTGGTCGATATCGTCAACCACAGCCTTCGAGTTGATGAGCTGAATCAAATATTTGATAATCTCGATAATGTCGGTATTAGTCAGGACTCTTGTCTGATCGTCAATTGTGAGATTGAGTTTCTTGTTGAGTCTGTAACGACCGACATCTCCAAGATCATATCTCTTCTCGGAGAAGAAAAGTTTCTCAATGACATCCCTTGCGGTTGCCTCATCAGGCGGTTCTGAATTGCGGAGCTGCTTGTAGATATAGTTGACAGCTTCCATTTCAGTATTTGTAGGATCTTTCTGCAAGGTGTTGTAGATGATTGCATACTCGTTGACATTGGCGTCATCCTTCTGGAGGAGGATGGTCTTTACGTCTGTCTCTGCAAGTCTTGCAATCGTGTCTTCGCTGAGGATTTCGCCACGCTCAACAATAGGTGTGGTCCTCTCAACCGGAATTACCTCTCCGGTATCCTCATCAACGAAGTCCTCTATCCAAGTCTTAAGGACTTTGGCTGCGAGCTTGCGACCTTCGTTGGCCCTGAGGTTCTCCTCTGTGACCTCAACTTCGTCGGCAAGTCCGAAAATATCTATGATATCCTTGTCGCTGTTGAATCCGATTGCCCTCAAAAGTGTAGTGACAGGCAATTTTTTCTTCCTGTCGATGTAGGCATACATCACGTTGTTGATGTCGGTTGCGAACTCAATCCAGGATCCCTTGAACGGGATGATACGTGCAGAATAGAGTTTTGTACCGTTTGCGTGAAGGCTCTGGCCGAAGAAAACGCCAGGAGAACGGTGCAGCTGGGATACTATGATTCTTTCTGATCCGTTGATAATGAAAGTTCCGCCCGGAGTCATATACGGGATGTTGCCAAGGTAAACATCCTGAACTTTGGTATCGAAATCTTCGTGGTCCGGATCGCTGCAAGAAAGGCGGAGTTTTGCCTTCAGAGGAACGTTGTATGTCAGTCCTCTCTCAAGACACTCATCAATCGAATACTGCGGAGGATCGATAAAATAATCGATGAATTCAAGTTTATAGTTGTTCCTGGTGTCTTCGATTGGGAATATCTCCTGGAAAACCTGATAGAGTCCTTCGTTACGCCTGTTTTCAGGAGTGGTGTCAAGCTGGAAAAAATCCTGGAAGGACTTCAGCTGAACCTCAAGAAGGTCAGGATACTCAAGGAGAATTTTTGATGATGCGAATGAAACTCGCTGATTTTTAGTCTTTTTTGACATCTTTCTGCCTTTGGTATATAGAGAAAAACTTATTACGACAAAAAGGTTTAGAGCCTATTTGGCCCTAAACCCGAATTGTTTTCCCATCAGAGGGGAAGGGGTGAAGTTATTTAATTTCAACTTCAGCTCCTGCCTCTTCAAGGGCAGCCTTCAATGCCTCAGCCTCAGCCTTGGAAACTTTCTCCTTAACTGCTACCGGAGCCTTGTCAACAATGTCCTTAGACTCTTTCAGTCCGAGACCGGTTGCCTCTTTAACAGCCTTTACAACGCCAAGCTTAGCCTGACCAGCTGATTTGAGGATAACATCGAATTCAGTCTGCTCTGCAGCTGCTGCCTCACCGGCGCCTGCTGCTGGACCTGCAACTGCAACTGCTGCTGCAGCTGGCTCAATTCCATACTCTTCTTTGAGGATGTTAGCGAGTTCCTGAACATCTTTTACAGTAAGGTTAACCAACTCTTCTGCAAGTGCTTTAATATCTGCCATAATTGTAATTATTAAAATTGTTATTGATTATTCTTTTTCTGAAAGTGTCTTTACGAGACCAGCAATTGTCTGAGGACCAGCGTTCTGGAGAGCAGAAACAACATTGCGGACTGGAGACTGGAGCAGGGCAACGATGTCTGCGATGAGTTCCTCGCGTGACTTGATGTTGCAGAGCTCGTTGAGTTTGTCGGCACCGACAAATGCGCACTCCTGAACATATGCAGCCTTGAGAGCTGGCTTGTCCTGACCTGCTTCATTGAATTTCTTGATGAGCTTTGCAGGCGCATTCGGTGTCTCGCAATACATAATTGCAGTAGGACCTTCCAAAGCAGGGAAAACTAGAGTTGCCTCTTCGTTTCCGAGGGCTTCAACAGCTTTGTGGAAAAGGGTATTCTTAACTACAACGAGTTTGATTCCCTTTTCAAAGCACTCCCTACGAAGCATTGATGTCTGACCGGCATTCAGTCCGGAGATGTCTGTAATGTAGAAATTAGGAGTCTCCTGGAGCTGTGCTGCGATCGATTCAAGTATCTGGGCTTTTTCTTCTTTTCTCATAACTTAAATAAATTTATTCAGCACTGCCGATTGTTTTAATATCAATATGTACTGCAGGGCTCATAGTTGAGCAGATAGAGGCTGCGATAAGGTAAGTACCCTTAAGGGTAGCAGGTTTGAGTTTGAGGATAGCTGAAAGCATCTCCTGCGCGTTCTCAAGAATCTGCTTTCCGGTGAAGGAAACCTTTCCGATTGCAGCATGCACTATTCCGGTCTTGTCAACTTTAAAGTCAATCTTACCGGACTTGACTTCCTTGACAGCCTTTCCGATTTCCATCGTAACAGTACCTGTCTTAGGGTTAGGCATCAAACCACGAGGACCGAGGATTCTACCGATTACACCAACCTTAGCCATAACTGAAGGAGTACAGATAATAACATCTACATCAGTCCAGCCACCTTTGATCTTATCGATGTATTCGTCAAGTCCTACATAGTCAGCGCCTGCCTCTTTTGCCTCGTTCTCCTTGTCAGGAGTACAAAGAACAAGCACCCTTGTCTGTTTACCCGTTCCATTTGGAAGAGTCACGACGCCACGGACCATCTGGTTTGCCTTACGAGGGTCAACTCCGAGGTTGACGTGAAGCTCTACTGACGCATCAAATTTGGTAAAGGTAATTTCCTTTACGAGATCACATGCATCTGATAGCTTATACTGCGCGGCCGAATCATATTTGGCCATCACCATTTTTTGGTTCTTTGTCAGTTTACTCATTTTGCGTGTGATTTTTAAAGGTCAGCAGGGAAAGTTCCCTCGACTTTGATACCCATACTTCTCGCTGTACCAGCGACCATTGTCATTGCTG
>CAMBRR010000015.1 GCA_945870315.1 uncultured Bacteroidales bacterium | reverse complement strand
TATCATTACAAAGACAAACTTCTCTTGAAAAATCTGCATTTATAACATTGAGTAATAAATATTCACTGCAACTATTCAATCACCCAATCATCAATCGTGTGCCGGACAGAATCGAAGTTGATGCCGACCTTTACGATAGGAAGGCCACTGAGGGCAAAGCGCGACGGGTAGTCTTTGAGGTTGATCTGGGACATTGCAGCCTCTGCTGACTTGTTCAGTTTGAGTTCAAAGAGGTAGAGGGCCTTGCCGCTGTTCATCACCATATCCACGCGTCCATCAGAGGTGCGAACCTCAACATCTACATATCTGCCAAGAAGGGAGAAGATGACATAGAGAAGTTGCTGATAGTGACCCTCATAGTTCGTATTGTCGCACTGAGGGATGGTCAGCAGATACTCCTGAAGGATGCGGAGCATCTCTTCGAGATTGTCATTGTAGAGTGCAAGGTACATCTGGCCCACACTCGTTAGTCCATTGTAAGGATCAACCTGCACATAATTCGGCAGAAGACTCTCCATCAGGCCAATGCGGATTTCCCGGTTTGGAACGTCCAGGGTGTAAAGGCGGGAAACCTTGTCATATCCCTTAATAGTGATGTAACCGCTCTGATACAGCAAGGGGGTGACCGACTTCAAACTCTCCATCGGTGCATCAAAAGCCGAAGCCATCTTCATTGTCGGCTTGAACATTGAAGGGACAAAATGAAACTCCCGCAATTTCTCAATAAGGAAAGTCGGCGTACCGCTCTCAAACCAATAGCTTTTCAGCATCTTGTCCTGAAGCGAATTGAGAAGGCTGAAAGGGTTGTACATATCCGGTGATGGCCAAGTAAAGTGATAGCCGTCGTACTGATGCTTGAGTTCGGACATAGCCTCGCCCCTCGTAATGCCGTTAGCTTCGGCATAATCGTCAAGATAATCAGACATCTGATTGAGCACCTCCTCCTCGCTGATACCGCAGATGGTCGCAAATTCCGGAAGCAACGAGATATTCTTCAGATTATTCAATTCGCTGAAGACGCTGAGTTGGGAGAACTTGGTTATGCCGGTAATGAAGACAAACTGGAGATATGGATCACAATCCTTCAGAGGAGAGTAGAAATTCCGCATTATCTGACGCATCTCATCCAGCAAAACACCGTTGTTAGAGACATCAAGCAAAGGAGCGTCATATTCATCAATGAGGACAACCACCTTCCTGCCTGTCATCTTGTGAGCTGTCAGGATGAGGTCCGTCAACCGCTCATTGGCATACTGCCTGTGTGAGTCGATTCCCCACCGCTGCTCCTCCCTCTCAAGCATAGTTCCAAGAAACGAATTCAGTTGAGCCGCATCAGTGTGCTTTGCGGAAGCCATACTGAATTTCAGCACCGGGTATTCCGTCCATTCCTTCTCGACATCGTGAATATACAAACCTTTGAACAATTCCCTTTTCCCCTCAAAATAACTCTGGAGCGTTGAGACCAGCAACGACTTTCCGAAACGACGTGGACGACTCAGGAATATGTAATTACTGTGCCTGAGCATCTTGTATATACACTCCGTCTTGTCAATGTACAAATAGTCTTCATCAACAATCTTTTCGAACGTCTGAATGCCAACCGGCAGGCGTTTAAGTGTCCTTTTGTTCTCCATAACGTCTCAAATATGCGTTCAAACTGTCATATCCTCACAAAAGTACAAAATTTTCAGATTATTTGACCTCGACTTTTTTGCGGGAGAGGCGGCTTTTCTCAGCCCGGAAACCCATCACGTGACTCTCGATGGAAGCATCTATACTGCTTGTCAGCAGAGATTCGTCGTGAGCAGAAACAGCCTCAAGGAAATCGCATACCAAAGCCATATCTCCGCCGCCGTGGCCGGAACCCTTGTACTCAGGAATATCAGATATCTTCTTGTCCCAGACCAACTTGCGATTGCTGCGGAATTCATAGACAGTGAACTGTTTGCCATCACCCTCTATATAACCCGTGGTGCCCATAACCCTGGTGCGACGGCCCCCGTAAGGAGTGAACGCCTCCATTGAGAAGGATGCCGTGGTCCCGTCTTCAAACACCATCTCACTCACGAAATGATCCGGCTGGTCGTTGTCACAATAATAGACACAGCGGCCCCATTCATTTGACGGATCTGAAATCTTGGACATAATCTCACTCTCATCCTTCGGGTTCTTCAGGTCAAACACGCCCAAATGCTGCTTCCTCTTCACATATATGTCTATTGCGGAATAAGGACAGGTGCTTTCCACCGGGCATCCGTCAGTACAACGTTTCGGAGCGCCCTCTGGGGCATTCTCACTCTTGAACCAGGTGAGGGAACCGTCTGCAACAATGCTCTTGCAAGGCTTTCCGACAAACCAACGAAGGATGTCCAGGTCGTGACAACTCTTGGCAAGAATGATAGGAGTCGTCTTTTTGGAATCCCTCCAGTTGCCACGAACATACGAATGCGCCATATGGCGGCACTCAATCGGCTCCATATGCTGGATACTGATGAGTTTTCCTATCATACCGGAATGAATGGCCTGATACATAGCCCTGAAATAAGGGCTGTAACGCAATACATGGCACACGGCTACGATTCTGCCATATTTGTGAGCCTGGGCGGCGATGTCGGTACATTCCTTCTCGCTCTGGGCAACCGGCTTTTCCAGAAGCACGTCATAACCCCACTGAAGAGCCTTCATACAAGGATGATAATGAGTGTCATCCGGAGTGGATATCACCACGGCATCCGCAAATCGAGGAACTGAAAAAACCTCGCTCCAATCACCGAACCGATGCTCCTGAGGAATTCCGAAGCGATCCCCCATCGCATTCTTACGGCTTTCACGGATATCGGACACCCCAACCACCTGCATACATTCAGGGAATTTCTTGGCATATTCCGCATAGGTCCTGCCCCTGTTTCCGGCACCAATGATGATAACTTTTACAGGTCCCTTCACATTGGCCTTCAATCCTTTGACAGGAAAATCCACCTCATTGTCAGTCGGAACAGGAGAAGCGCTGAGCACTTGTTCCGAGGAAAGCAGGGCAGCGCCCGCAGTCAGGAATCCAAGATTCCTCAAGAATTCTTTTCTATCCATATGATTATTTCACACTAAAATGGTAAACAGTATGCTGAGTATAGGTTTCACCCGGACGAAGAATAGTGTTCGGGAAAGACGGCTGGTTGACCCCGTCAGGGAACTTCTGTGTCTCCAGAGCAAGAGCCTCACGATAGCCTATTGCTAACCCCTTCTTGCCATATGACTTTCCGTCAAAGAAATTACCGCAATAGAACTGAATACCAGGCTGGTCTGAGAAAATCTCCATCACGCGTCCACTTTCAGGTTCACTGAGTTCACAGACCTTGTGCAGTTGACCGTCAGAAGGCACGTCAAGCACCCAGTTGTGGTCATATCCTCCGCCAAAAGCAAGCTGCTGATGGCTCTCGCCTACTCTTTCACCTATTGTGTGCGGTTCACGGAAGTCGAAAGGAGTACCCTCGACAGGCATAATCTCTCCAGTAGGAATCAGATATTCGTCCACAGGAGTGATTCCGGATGCCGGGATTGTCAGAACGTGGTCAAGGATAGTGCCGCCCTTGGTTCCGCGCAGGTTATAGAAAGCGTGGTTTGAAAGATTCACAGGCGTTGCCTTGTCAGTAGTCGCCTCATACTTGATATCAAATGAATTATCCTCAGTAAGAGTATATGTCAAAAGGATGGTAAGATTGCCCGGGAAGCCATCGGAGCCATCAGGAGAAACAAGTTTGAAGGTAATGGAAGACGGAGTGCGGGAAACGAGGCTCCACCTTACCATATCGACTCCGGTAAGTCCGCCGTGCAAAGTCTGGCCGTTGTTGTTCTTCGGAAGGTTATATGTCTGGCCATCGAGAGTGAATTGTCCCCCTGCAATACGGTTGGCTACACGACCTACCGTTGCTCCGAGAAAACGCTCACCTGGATTGTTCAGGAATCTATAGATATCGTCATATCCCACCACGACATCGTCCACATTGCCGTCCCGATCAGGAGCATAAAGAGAGATTACCCTTGCGCCGAAATCGGTAACCTGCATAGTAAGGTCTCCGCACTGAAGTTTGTACAGGTTCATATGACTATTCCCATATTTGGAATCCTTTCCATGGAAACTGTATGGAGAAACAATTTCAAGAGAAGGCACATTCGGAGCCTCAATCACTTTTCTATTAGCCTCCCGCACCCTTTCTGCATTCATTTTCAGCATCTTGCGATCATAGGTATAGAAACCGTTGACCTCAATCTCAACATCCGTCGTCTGGGTGTAGATAGCAGCCGCGCACTTGTCAACCTGTTTTATATCCAGAAGGTCATTGGCATAAGTCACATACATATCCGTAACTGCCTCAGTATCTTCGAACTGTATATAGCCCCAGTTGCGTCCTTCTTCCCAAAGATGCCCCTCTACAGGATAACCGATTCCGCCATACTCTCCAAGCACGTTCACCATCTTATCATCAAGGATACGCATACGAGGATTCGGGTATGTATGAGTGTCAAGGATGTCTCCAGCCCCCTCAATCCAGTTTCCGCCGGAAGCGGCATTCACCAGACGGGTAGGATCCAGAGACCGGGTATATTCCGCAACTTCCTTGGTATCGAACTGTCCCCAGGCCTCGTTGAACGGAACCCACACCACGATTGACTGAAATTTCTTGAACTGCTCGATAATCTCGGTCCATTCCTTATAATAGTTGTCCTTGCATTTGTCCGTCAAGGCCCAATAGTCTTCTCCGGCGCCATAGACATCCTCACCCTGGCCCCACTGTTCGCGTTTATTGTAATATCCGATGCAAGGCATATCCTGCCATACCAGCATTCCGAGCCTGTCACAATCATAATACCAACGAGAAGGCTCCAATTTGATATGTTTTCGGATCATATTGAAACCCAGTTCCTTGGTCTTCTCTATATCAAAAGCCATAGCCTCTGCTGTCGGAGCAGTGTACAATCCGTCAGGCCACCAGCCCTGGTCCAGAGGACCGAATTGGAAGAGAATCTCATCATTAAGTGCCAACCTCTTGACAGAAGTCTCATCTTCCATCTGGGAAATCTTGCGCAAGGCAGTATAGCCCTGAACTGAATCTATGACTTTACCGTCGCGCACGAGAGAAATCTTGAGTCCATAAAGATAAGGATTGTCCACACTCCAGAGTTTCGGTTCTGAGACGGTTGCCACGACCTCCTCTCCAACAGGAGCAGAAGCCTTTGCAAGCGCGAAAAGACTACATCCAGGCTTTTCAGGATTGTAACCGATCTTCGGGCGAAGAACCTCAACCTTTACCTGGTCACCATCCTGAGAGCCCTCGCACAATGCCGAAACTGCGATTTCTCCTGTTGATATGTCAGTCCTGACATTATAATCAACGATATAACCCGCCTGCGGGACATTTTCCATCCAGACAGTCTGCCATATTCCTGTCACTGGAGTGTACCATATTCCATTCGGCTCAGAAACCTGCTTTCCACGAGGAATGGACCACGAAGGGTCATCAGTCGGGTCAAAAACCCTGACTGCCAATTCTGCAGGTCCATCTTTCAATTCATCAGTAACGTCCAAACTGAAAGCTGTATATCCTCCTGTATGGTTGGCTGTCAGGACACCATTGAGGTAAATGTCAGCAGCCCAGTCCACAGCATCGAAATGAAGAAGAGTCCTTTCCCAATCCTTAGGTTTTTCAATCACAGTCCTGTACCAGAGAACCTCACCCTTTCCAATCCTGCGTCCGACACCGGACAGAGAAGACTCCACACAGAAAGGAACAAGAATCTGTCCATCAGCCTCATTCATCATTTCAACACTGTCTGCAGTGATGGCATAATCCCACAATCCATTCAGGTTTATCCATCCTTCACGCACCATCTGAGGACGCGGATACTCTTCCCTGGCATTGTCAGGAGTAACCTGCGATGCCCACTCAGTCCTGATTCTGTCGCCTGCAGGAGCCCAGTCGTAAACAACGGGAGCGCTGCAAGAGGAAAGCAGAATCACCGCAAGAATTGGGAATAATCTTTTCATTTCGTTATCAATTATGTTTATAAGAGCGAAAAATAAAAAAATATATTCACTTTTCAAAAAGAAAAAATGAACATTGAGAATATCATTAAAAAAAGAGGCTAAAAACTAATCCAGTCGCGAAGCGACCGAGCCGAGTAGGCTCGAGATACCCCTAATAGGGGTCGTAGACGATAGTCTACGGGGGTTAGGAAGGTCAGTTTTTCGAAGAAAAACGATGAAGGTGACTAAAAAGTCAGCTTTTTAGTCACCTTCCTTCACAAAGTTCTATGAAAAAAAACTTATTTTACACGCTCACCGTAAGAACGGTCAGTAGTATTCACACGAATCTTTTCTCCCTGGTTGATGAACAAAGGAGCCATAATGATGGCGCCTGTTTCAAGGGTAACTTCCTTGAGAGCGTTGGTTGAAGCTGTATCTCCCTTGACTGCAGGTTCGGTGTAGGTCACCTCAAGTTCAACATAGGTAGGAAGTTCGCAAGTGAGGCATCTCTCTTCATCTGCAAGGAACATCATCTCCACGTGCTGTCCTTCCTTCATAAGGTCTGCATTTTCAACAAGGTCGGTGTCGAGGTGAATCTGCTCGTATGTTTCCTCGTGCATAAAGTTGAATCCATCCTCATCCTTGTACAGGTACTGATATGGTCTTCTTTCCACATTTATGGTCTCAATCTTTGCACCTGCAGTGAAGGTATTCTCAAGGATACGACCGTTTTCAAGGTTACGAAGTTTGGTTTTTACGAAAGCCGGACCTTTACCTGGTTTAACGTGCTGGAACCATACGATAGAGCAAGGTTTGCCGTTGTAGTTGATGTAAAGTCCGTTTTTAAAATCAGCTGTTGTTGCCATAAAATATTGTATTTAAATTATATCCGAAATTTTAAATATCCGAAGAAAATCGGCTGCAAAAATATAAAAAAGTAATTTTTCTACAAAATAAATGCATTGTCCCGTATTTTCTCGGCAGTCTGCTCCAGAAGCCACTTAGGAGTCGATGTGGCCCCGCAAACCCCCACACGGTCATCCTCTCTGAACCATTCCCTCTTTATCTCATCCGGAGAACCAACGTGATAAGTCCTGATATTCAGAGACTTGCACAAATCACACAACACCTTTCCATTGGAGCTTGCCTTGCCGGAAACGAAAACAATCACATCGTGCTCCATCGCAAACTGCGACAATTTTCTATGACGGGACGCTACCTGAAGACAGATGGTATCGTGGACCTTCAGGTCTGGAGTGACTTCCCTCAAGCGCTCGCAAAGACGGGAATATTCCGAAGGACTCTTTGTTGTCTGACTGAAAATATGGGTAGGGACATCCCTTTTGACAAGTCCGCTTGCCAGAGCGTCCTCCAACATTGGAATATCCTCCACTACTATCGCTGTGGAATCAGTCTGACCGAGCAATCCCATCACTTCCGCGTGTCCAATCTTGCCGAAAATGATGATTTGCCCGCAACCTTCCTCAGTCTGGGCGCGGTAAGCCTCCCGGATGCTCTCCTGAAGGCGCAGCACCACGGGGCAGGTGCAGTCAATAATGTCAAAACCTATTGCCCTAGCTTTCTGATAGGTCTGCGGAGGTTCACCGTGAGCCCTTATCAGAAGGGTTTCTCCCCTTGCATCAAGGGTTTCATCCAGATCCTCATTGTCAATGGTCACGAGTCCCTTGCCTACCAGCCTGGACAACTCCGCATCATTATGAACTATAGCTCCAAGAGAATAAAGATGGTGGCCACCACCATCGGACGGATTGTCCAGAAATTCTTCAGCTTTTCCGATTGCCCTTATAACTCCGGCACAGAAACCGGAATTGGAATCTACATCTACCTTAAGCATAACTTTTCTGCAATTAACTCCTCAATCCACACCATCTGGTCATCCATAGTCATATGGGAATTATCCAGGACAACGGCATCATCCGCTTTGACCAGCGGGGACGTTTCGCGATGGGTATCAATATAGTCTCGTTCCTGAAGATTCTTCAACACAGATTCCAAATCGACATTCTTTCCTCCTGCAACCATCTCATCTGCCCTTCTGCGGGCGCGGATAAGAGGATCTGCCGTCATAAATACCTTAATTTCAGCATCGGGAAATACAGTCGTTCCGATATCCCTGCCATCCATCACCACCCTGCGACGCGCGCCAAGTTCCCTCAAGCGGGCATCCACATAGGCTCTTACCTGGGGAACCGCCGCAATCGGACTCACCTTGTCGGCTACATCCAGACAACGAATACGCTGTTCCACGCATCTGTCGCCGATGAACGTACCGCCTTCGGCAAAATGTACATCCAGGGTTTCCATTGCCTTGACAAGAGAATCCACGTCAATTTTGCAGTCATCAGAAATTAGTCCGTTTTCCATCGCAAACAAGGTCACAGCCCTGTACATTGCCCCGGAATCCAAATAATTGAAGGAAAACTCCCGGGCAATCCGTTTTGCGAAAGAACTCTTCCCCGTTGACGAATAACCATCGATGGCTATGATGATGTCAGGTATATGCATTTATGTACACAATTTTCGATTCGATGCAAAATTAAAAATATTTTGCGTAACGCCCAAAATTGCCGATATTTGTGGACTAAATTTAAGCGAAATGAAGATTCTTATTATTGACGATGAAAGGTCGATTAGGAATTCCCTCAAGGAGATTCTTTCCGATGAAGGATATGATGTCGACGTCGCAGAAAACGGCCCGGAAGGCTGCGCAATGGTGGAAAAAGAAAAATACAGCGTGATTTTCTGCGACATAAAGATGCCTGAGATGGATGGCATCGAAGTTCTCGACAGGCTGATGGAAATGGGAATTGATTCTGCTGTCGTTATGATTTCCGGACACGGTGACATAGACACTGCCGTAGGATGTATCCGCAAGGGTGCCTTTGACTTCATCCAGAAACCGCTTGATTTGAACAGGATTCTCATAACAATCAAGAATGCCACTGAAAAGGTGTCCCTGATGAAGGAGACAAAGGTCCTGAAAAAGAAGGTTTACGGGCAGGAAATGATAGGTGAATCCGCCGCTATTCTGCACATCAAGGAGATGATCGACAAGGTAGCGCCTACAGATGCGAGAGTCCTCATCACCGGAGCCAATGGCACAGGCAAGGAACTCGTAGCCAGGAACCTTCACCAGAAGAGCAACCGCAGCGCAATGCCGTACATAGAGGTAAACTGTGCGGCAATCCCTTCGGAACTAATTGAAAGCGAGCTTTTTGGACACGAGAAAGGGGCCTTCACTTCCGCCATCAAGCAACATAAGGGCAAATTCGAGCAAGCTGACGGTGGAACCCTCTTCCTTGATGAAATCGGAGATATGTCACTTGCAGCCCAGGCCAAGGTTTTGAGAGTGCTGCAGGAGAAGAAACTATCCCGCGTGGGCAGCGATAAGGACATCAACGTGGATGTCAGAGTACTTGCCGCCACCAACAAGAACCTGAAGGAAGAAATTGAAAAAGGCAATTTCAGGGAAGACCTCTATCACAGGCTCAGCGTCATCGTGATAAATGTGCCGTCACTGGACCAGCGCAAGGAAGACATTCCGTTGCTGGTGGACTATTTCATAGACAGAATCTGCGATGAAACCGGAATGCAGAAGCGAGAAATTGACAGCGATGCCCTCCAGATGCTGGTTGACAAGCAATGGACAGGAAACATCCGCGAACTGCGCAACGTCGTTGAAAGACTGCTCATCCTCTCCGGTGACAGAATCACTGTTGAAGATGTGAAAGCATATGTCTATTAAACCGTTTGAACCATCTAAGCCGTAGTCTGAGGCGGTTCACTCTTGTGCAGACTCACTGTAAATGAAGCACCACCGAGGGCGAAAGAACGCGAATAGCGGATTTCGCCCTCGCATTTTTCCACTATGTTCCTGCATATGGCGAGTCCTAGTCCAGTGCCGCTACTCTTGGTCGTGAAATTAGGAGTAAACAATTTGCCAAGATTCTCCTCGCCGACTCCGGGACCATTGTCGTCAAAGACCACATCATAGAAGCCGTCCTTGACAGAATTCCTCAGACACACGACAATCCTACCCGGAGACGGCGTCTCTCCCTTGTCCAAAGCCTCCCTCTGCATTATCTCCACCGCCTGCACAGCATTGGCCAACAGATTGACGAACACCCTTATCATTTGAGGCTTAGGCGCTTTTACCCAAGCATTTTCGAGACCGAAATACTGGATTTTGATGTTTTCCTTATTGTCAAAAATGAGAATCTGATCTTGGATAACCTTGTCCAGGTTGATGAGCACCGGCTCCTCGCTGTAGAGTTTGGCGAAGGTGGAGAACTCGTTGGCGGTATCGGTCAGGATGTCGATATGCTCCAGCACAACCTCTGCAACCTTGTCGAACTTCTCCTCCCAGGCCGGGTTGTTTTTCTGCTTAAGTCTGATAAGGCGCTGAATCTCAAGCTTGATCGGTGTGAGCGGATTCTTGATTTCGTGGGCGACCTGCCTTGCCATCAGGCTCCATGCCTTGTCCCTTTCCGCCTGGGCAAGCAGCCTTGTTGATTCGGAAAGATCCCTTACCATCCTGTTATAGGACTCCACCAGGGAAGTGATTTCATCTTGTCTCTTATAGACAATATATTCCAGATTATGGATATCAGCCCTCTTCATCTTCTGGTCCATTTCTGCAAGAGGTTCCATCAGAGAGTTCACCTCCTTGGTAGTGAACAGCAACGATATTATCAGCAGAAGGATGAAGATGTTGAATATCATAGCCGCGTGGAAGAAGGTCTCGCGTCTGAAGTCATACACCTTCTCGGTATATGGGATACCCATTATGGCCAGCAACTGGCCCGAATCATTGAACATCGGGGCATAAAGAGACCAGTAACGGATGTTGTCCATCTTCTCTCCGTGAATATGGTAGCGCTGATTGAGATACCTTATATTATAATAGGCATTCTGGTCTATCCTGCTGCCTAGAATCATCCTCTCGAACACCTCCGGAGTAGTAGAATAGAATACTTTGCCGGAAGGAGTGAAGAAAGTGATGTCACTCTTTGTGGTATTGCTGATATTCTCTACCTGGGCCTGGAAATCCGAAGACAGCATCTGCCTCCATTCTGTGATATTCCTCGTCCTTGCATTGACAAGCGCCTGAACGGTGTTGATTCTGCTGGACATCAGGTTGAACTGATTGGTTTCATTCCTTTTGAAGACGAAAACAACGCTTATAGTCATCAGCGACACAAGAATCAGGCACGAGGTTCCGAGAAGTATCAAATTGATTCGTTTGCGGAAATAATTGTTCCTGAATTTATACTTCGACACCCGGCTTCTTCCGCACAGATACAGCAAGGCAGACAGTGCGAGGAAGAGGTAAGAGAAGGATGTGAAAAAGACCATCACGTTTCTGCGCGGACGTGACATCACAATCACCTCATTCGAATCGATTATGTTGATAAAGTGACGGTAGCCGTCAACTCTGGAAGTAATTTCCCCCTTTTCCACATCCTGGCCGTTGGACGAAAACCTGGTCGGATAAGGATAGTTTCCTTTGTATGAGACCAGACGGCCTCCTATGTATTTCGCATATGAATAGTATGCCGGAATCTGGATTTCACCCGGGGCGGTATATCTTCCAAGAAGGCTGACATAGCCCTTGTCCTCCCTGTTGGATTTAGCTTCAATTCGGGCAAGCAAACGCACAAGCCCCTTATTATCAGTCCAATACAGGAATGCACCGACATAGTAACTATGTCCTGAGGCATCCGTCATATAGAAGAACTTGGAGTTGTCCGCAACTGGAGATCCACCCAGCAGAACCGAATTGAACTCAGCCATTCCTTCCCTGTCCGAATCGCCATAGACGGAGACATCCACGCTGTAGGACTGTCTCATCCTGCCGAAATAATACTCCGAAATCCTGTTCTGGATTAGCACCGCCGGATTATTGATGGAAACGAGTGATGCGATTACCGGGTCCGAAGCCAGATTGTCTTCCATCATCCTCAGTTGGATTTCCAGAGCAAGATCCCTGTCTATCGCCAGCCGATTGGACCATAGGCTCACCCTGTCCTTTTCCTTGGACAAGCCCAATATGGAAGAAATCGAAACGAAAAAGACCGTAAAGAGAAAAGCGCACAAGACCAGAGCCTTGCGGTCAAACATATCATATCGAAGATTGAAGAACTCTTTGAGCGATGGCCGCAGCATCTGGATTTCCAGCACCAGACAGAAAAGCAATCCCGTATAGGACATATAGACCAGCAGGTTATAAAGCAGCTCTGAAGACAATCTGTATAGTTCAAGAGTTAGCTTGGAGTTGAGAATCAGGCTCTTGAGACTGAATATGATATAAAAAGCCGTAATGACCAGGGCCACAAGGGTACAGAGTCCGTGGATAGCAAGATTCCGTCTGCGATGGCGGTCATCCTTTCTGACAATAGCCATAGTCCTGGCCCTGACCAAGTAGGTGCAGACATTGAAGGCCGTAATGTAGGTATTCACAAGCAACAAAGCTCCAAGCGAAGAAAATACGGAACCGTCTGCAAACAGGGTCGGCGAGAACAAATCGGAGGATGAAGGCATCTGCTGAATCCAGATGAATGCCACGAAGAAAAAGATGGTAATAGCAGCCATCACTGACATATAAACCTTCAGAGTCCGCCGGTTATTCAGAAACAGGATGGTCGAGAAGACAAAGAGAAAAAGGGAAATCCATCTCAAGGCCGGGAGGTCATTGAACATCCCTATCAGGTTGGTATCTGTAGTTATCTGGAACAGAGGTACTCCATCCACCACCACGGGACTGCCGCCTGAGGATTCCAATGAACTGATGGCAAAGCGACTCGGCAACTTCAGATGACCGTTGACACCATTGTCTCCCTTCAGCAGATCGTCCCTCATTATATCTTTGATTTCAAGTCCTGCAATGACACGGACACCATTCTCCAGACTCCTTGCCTTGACTACATATGATTTCTGCCCGAGATTCATATATGATATGGTGTCGGTAACGTCAACGAGCGGAGACACCATCGAGTTCCTCGGATTTCCCAGCCTCTGGAACACCAGTTTGGAGGAAATATCGTCATTCAGAATAGGAAACTGATTGCACCAGGACTGGAGGGAATCATTGACATAGCGGTATATGACCATATCCGAAGGCAGATTGTCAATCATCACCAGTTCGGAAACGGGAGCAGAACAAGCCTGGTTGACAAATCCATCAAGAATTTCCAGTCTCTTTTCAATTCTGTAGGACACCTTGTCCGCCATCCTCGCGCTGTCGTTCATGTCATTGTTGCCCGCCAGGGACAACACAAACATAACTACAGCCAGGGCAAATACGAACAGAGTCAGTTTCTTGTTTATGAAATTTCTCAAAGACATAAGGTCATTCGTGGTGATATGGTTCTCCCTTCATTATGGTGAAGGCGCGGTAGAGCTGCTCTGCAAAAATCGTTCTTACCATCTGGTGGGAGAAAGTCATCTTCGAAAGGGATATCTTAGAGTTGGCTCGGGAATAGACCGCTTCACTGAATCCATACGCCCCTCCTATCACGAAAACGATATCCTTTCCTCCAGATGTCATCTTTCCCTGCAGGAAGGAGGCGAACTCGACAGAAGACCTCATCACTCCCCTTTCGTCCAACAAAACAAGGTCATCCGATGCCTTTACATTCTTCAGTATCAGGTCCCCTTCCCTTTCTTTTATCTGGGCCTGTGAAAGTGCCGAAACATTCTTCAGTTCAGGGATTTCCACCAGGGAGAAAGGGATATAGTGAGACAGTCTGGACATATATATTTCCAGGCCATCCCTTATCCAACCTTTGTCGGTCCTGCCGACTGTGAGCAATGTTATCCTCATACCGTGCAAATATAGCAAAATGTGGCGTGAATTTTGCAAAAAGAACCGGGTTCCAATGAAAATATATGAATAAATTCTTTATCAGCCTTGCGACTGCATTGACCTTCCTTTCCTGCAGCGACATTCTTGCTCAGGGAAGCGGATACGATGTGTTCGTTCCGATTTCAAAATACATCGGGAAAGGGGATGCCGAAAGTCTCTCGGCCTGGTTCTCGGACAACCTCGAAGTTACGATTTTTTCCAATTCCAATGATTCAAGCCGTAGCCAGGCAACCCAGATTATCAAATCCTTTTTCAGGTCCTACACTCCCCGGTCATTTGAAATCACCCATAAGGCGGGGAGATCCAATATGAAATATGCACTCGGAACCCTGAATGCCGGGGGAGAAAACTTCCTTGTAACCATTTTTGTCGGTTATTATGAGAGCGGATACAGGATTCAACACATAAAAATTGAAAGATCAGAGTAATTTTTGCGATTTGGCACGGTTTTGGCATATTCATTACATCGGTTAGTTTAGTTGTTAATAATAGGGTTATACATTCAAGAGAGGATGGCATCAAGTCGACAGACGGCGGCCATCCTCTCTTGTCATTTTATCATTTCGGCGGGGATTTTCCAATCCCATATTTGAGGAAAAGCCAATATTTGGTTATCTTTGCGCGCGTTTAACGACAAACTCTACACAAAATGGCTGAAAGTTACGAAAAAGCAGGTGTAAACCTGGAGGCTGGCTACGAAGTAGTCCGTAGAATCAAGTCTCACGTTGCTTCCACCTCACGCCCTGGCGTGATGGGTAATATCGGGTCGTTCGGAGGTATGTTCGACCTTTCCGCTCTGAATATCAAAGAGCCGGTTCTTGTAAGCGGTACAGATGGAGTAGGTACCAAACTCAAATTAGCATTCGCGATGGACAAACACGACACAATCGGCATTGATGCGGTTGCAATGTGCGTGAATGATGTTCTCGCCCAAGGTGCTGAACCTCTGTTCTTCCTTGATTATGTGGCTGTAGGCAGGAACGAGCCTGCAAAGGTCGAGGCCATTGTAGCCGGCGTAGCCGAGGGCTGCCGTCAGGCTGGTTGCGCGCTGGTCGGAGGAGAGACTGCCGAGATGCCGGGAATGTATCTGGACGGAGAATATGATATCGCCGGATATACAACAGGCGTGGTAGAAAAATCACGGCTCATTGACGCAAGCAAGGTAAAGGTCGGTGATGTCCTGGTTGGAATTGCCTCAACCGGAGTCCATTCCAACGGTTTCAGCCTTGTACGCAAGATTTTCTCTGACAACGAGTTGGATATCAAGAAGATATATCCGGAACTTTCAGAGGAGAAATGTCTCGGAGAAGTCGCCCTCACGCCTACGCGCATCTATGTTAAACAAGTGCTGGATGTCATTCGCAACTGCGATGTTCATGGCGTTGCCCACATTACCGGAGGCGGATTCGATGAGAACATCCCTCGCATCCTTCACAAGGGAATGGGAATTGAGATCAAGGAAGGCAGCTGGGAGATTCTGCCAATCTTCCGTTTCCTTGAAAAATATGGCAAGGTTTCGCACAGGGAGATGTTCAATATCTTCAATATGGGTATCGGGATGGTACTTGCCCTTGACGAAAGCGAAGCCGGCAAAGCGATTGAAATTCTTGCCGCTCACGGAGAGAAGGCTTCTGTCATCGGACGTATCACTGACACCGAAGGAGTTGTTATTTTATAGAAGACGAAATGAGAGCATTATTCAGCGTATCAGATAAAACCGGCGTAGTAGAATTCGCCAGAGAACTTCAGTCGCTTGGATGGGAAATCATAGCAACCGGCGGCACAATGAAACTTCTGCAGGAAGCAGGTCTGAAAATCATCAACATCAGCGAGGTTACCGGATTTCCGGAAATCTGCGACGGCAGGGTGAAAACCCTCCATCCCAAAGTCCACGGCGGACTGCTTGGACGCCGTGACCTGCAGAGCCACATTGACCAGCTCAAGGAAAACGGCATCGAATTCATTGATATGGTCTGCGTTAACCTCTATCCGTTCAAGCAGACAATCGCCAAGCCTGATGTAACGATGGAAGACGCCATCGAAAACATCGACATAGGAGGGCCTTCGATGCTCCGCAGCGCAGCCAAGAACTGGAGTGCCGTTACAGTTGTCTGCAATCCTGACAATTACCCTCTTGTAATAAATGAAATAAAGGAAAACGGCAACACCACGAAGGAAACCCGTCTGAGACTTTCAGCCGAGGCTTACACCCACACTGCCGAATACGACATGATGATTGCCACCTATATGCGCAAGGCTGCCGGTCTTAACGAGAAATTATTCCTCGAATATGACCTCAAGCAGAGTCTCCGCTACGGAGAAAACCCACACCAGAGCGCAAAATTCTATGCAAGCGCTGAAAGGGTTCCGTACTCTCTTGCAACAGCCGAGCAGCTCAATGGTAAAGAACTGTCCTACAATAACATACAGGACGCCAATGCAGCTCTGAACATAGTTCGGGAGTTCGATGCTCCGTTCTGTGTAGGGCTCAAGCATATGAACCCGTGTGGCGCAGCCATCGGAACAGATGTAGTAGATGCCTGGAAGAGGGCATATGAAGCTGACAAAGTCAGCATCTTCGGAGGCATAGTGGCCACAAACCGCGAAATCAACGAGGAAGCCGCTCAGCTGATGAAACCAATCTTCCTTGAAATCATAATGGCTCCTTCATTCACTCCTGAAGCATTGGAAGTGCTCCGCACCAAGAAGAACCTACGCCTTCTGAAGGTTGATATGTCCAAATCAGACAAAACTCAGATGCAATATGTAAGTATGAACGGCGGCCTCCTCGCACAGGAACAGGACCTCGTTACAAAGACAGTGGAAGAGGGTATGTGTGTCACCGTAGCCAGACCTACAAAAGAGCAGTTGATTGACCTTGACTTTGCGTGGAGAATAGTCAAACACGTGAAATCCAATGCAATAGTCGTAGTGAAAGATGGCGCGACCCTCGGAGTGGGAGCAGGCCAGATGAACAGGGTTGGCTCTGCGCATATCGCTCTGGAGCAGGCTGCTGCAGCTCTCAAGGAGAGCGGAAAGGACATACAAAAAGAAGGTGTCGTCCTGGGTTCCGATGGATTCTTCCCATTTGACGACACCGTCTCACTTGCTGCCGGGTTCGGAGTCAAGGCAATCGTCCAGCCGGGCGGCAGTGTCCGTGACGAGGACTCCGTAAAGAAGGCTGACGAATGCGGCATCACGATGCTGATGACCGGAATGCGTCACTTCAAACACTGACTTATTCTTCTGTCCTGCTATGAGGGTTGGCACGCCGCCTGATGGCAGGAACATTCTCCAAATCGCTTAGACTCTGTGCTTCTTCTACAAGGAGCACAGGTTTTTCACCATCTGCGAAGATGTTTTTCTTCCTGACCACTGTATTGTTGTATCCGATTCTGTGGCTCCTCACCTCAGGAAGTTCAATTTCTTCACTGTCCGTCTGTCCTCTTTCATAGACGAAATCCTGGTCAACCCATATGATATTGCCCAACTTGACATTCACCATACTGTCCAGGACTGAGCCTTTGAATCCAGTGGCTATGACGGTTATATTGACTCTGTCACCAAAATCCGGGTCATCGTCAAATACGATTCCACTCTTGAAATTGTTGGCATCCCCTGTATATTCCTTAATCAGGGCATTGATTTGTTCGAGCTGAGTCATTTTCACTCCCCTCTCATTACGGCCCACCGTGATGTTTATCAACACATTCTTGGCCGTTGTCGGGTCGAAATCATTGAGCAGAGGTGACTCAAGGGCATTTTTCACTGCATCCTCAAGTCTATTCTCGCCAGTACCTGTGCCACAGCCCATCAAAGCCATTCCACTGTTTTTCATCATAGCCTTGACATCGTTGAAGTCCACGTTGATATGGCCCCTTTTCTTTATGATTTCAGTTATGCCCCGCACGGCTGTCGCCAGGACCTCATCCGCCTTCGGAAAGGCGTCCTGAATGAGAAGGTCTCCATAGTAGGCATAAAGCTTCTCATTATTGATTATCAGCAGACTGTCAACGTTCTTTTCAAGTTCATTGATTCCGTCAACTGCCTTTGCCAGAGAATCCTGTCCCTCGTTGTGGAAAGGAAGGGTAACGACTCCCACTGTCAGTATGCCCTTTTTCTTTGCCATTGCTGCAATTACCGGAGCCGCTCCAGTACCGGTACCACCTCCCATTCCCGCAGTGATGAACAGCATCTCTGTGCCGGTGAGGGCCTTTTCTGCAATCTCATCCTGAGAGTTCAGGGCTGCATTCCTTCCCTTTGTAGGGTCACAACCGGCACCAAGTCCTTCTCCAAGCTGGATTTTGATAGGAACATCGCAATTTTCCAAAGCTTGCGCATCAGTATTGCACACAAGGAAAGTACATCCCTGGATACGCTGATGGTACATATAGTTGACGGCATTGCAACCACCGCCACCTACTCCTATGACCTTTATGATGGAATCTTCCGGGCACCAATCGCTCGGAGTAAAGTCCATATTGTCAATCTCTTCTAAATATTTGTCACTCATAATAATCCTCCTTAAGCTCTATCGTCTTCGTCACTTCCGCTTTTTACTATACCGACGATGGTCCTCATGAATCCGTCTCCCCAGCCCATTCTCTTTTTCGGTTTCTCCCCTTCTCCACTTTTATTTCCTTCCGTCTTCTTGTCTTCCCCCTTATTGCCGGCCTCTTTCGGTTTAACTGTCTCCACTACCACCTCCGCTGGTTCCACGGTCCCGGGCATTTCATTTACCTCGGGCTGAGGTTCAGCCTCGGCATTGAGCAATACGCTCGCATAATCAGAAGAAACAATGGCACACGCTACTCCCAAATCCTCCTTTGCAGCCATAATGAGGCCTACGGCAGAGGTGGCGGAAGTGTCGGCAATCCCATCACAGCCCTTGAAAGAGAACTTTCTAAGAGGGTATCCAACCCTGGACTTGTATCCGGAAAGGTCGTAAATCAGGTTGCCGAGGTTGGCGGTCTGCGCCACGCCTCCGGTAACGACAATGCCGCTGCGAAGCTTGTCCGCAAAACCGCTTTTCTCTATTTCATAGAAAATTGCCATCAGGATTTCCTCAACCCTGCAGGTGATGATTTCGGAGAGATACTTGACAGGAAGCTGGGAATCCGGATCAGCAGAATTGCTCCTGATATGGATTATCTTCTCACTCATACTCTGCAACTTTTCAGGGAGACAAGCGCCATAGGCCAATTTGATATTCTCTGCAAGATGAGACGATATCTGGCACTCATTCTTGATATCCTCGGTAATGTTTCCTCCACCGAAAGGAATGGAAGAATAGTGCCTCATAATATTACCATAATAGATTGATACAGAGGTACATCCTCCACCAAAATCCACAAGGGCGACGCCGCTTTCCATCTCAGCCTGGGTAAGGACTACCCTTGCAGTGGTATCAGCCGTGAAATATTTCCGGGATGCAGGCACACCAAGTTTGTTCATAATCTGATCAATCTTGTCAAGATAAACCTTCTTGCCGATGAAAAGTTTGAAATTCCCCTCCAGCACATCTCCAGTCATACCAATGATGTCATCCTCCAGCACCTGGAAATTCTCTCCGTCGGAAAAGGACTGGGCAACTGCTCCATAGATGAGCCTTTTGTCATCCTCAAGCGGGTAATTGTTCTGGGCAAAACGTTTCAGGTTCTCGACATCCTCTCTTGTAATGTCTGCATCTTCACCCCTGTCAGTTTCCCTAGCTGTATTCACGACCTGAAGCACAGGGTACTTCGGCATACCTACAACCACCTGCGTAATCTTGATGCCAAGTTCTTCCTCTGCCTCAAGAATCATATCCTTGAAGACGTTGTAAGCCTTGGTCACATTCAGGACGCTGCTGTAGCGGATTCCCTCGGAAGGTCTTTCCTTGTAGTAGAGAATCTGTACGTCATCGCCGTTGACAAGTGCCACGGAAAGGGCCATTTTTGAAGAGCCCAAATCGACAGCAACGATGTATCTTTCAGTTTGTTCCATATATTTAATATTTTATTGTCTGCATATTACCTGACCCTTATAACGAACGTCAACTACTTTGTAAGGGGCATCCTTGCGGGCGGGAGCTATGTTGGTATAATATTTCTCCATTCTGGAAAATTTCTCCTTCACAGCATCCGGCTGTCCGAAAAGGAACTTTTCATCACCGGAAAGTGGCGTCAGGACAAGTTCCGAATTTTGCTGGATTGTGATGCGGCTTATCTTGCCTCTCCAGGTCGGGTTTTCATCAATATAATTCACAAGTTTCATCATCTTCGAGAACCATTCCAACTGATCCGGATTCTCGATATACTGCTTGTAACCCGTCTTGGGACTTAACGGAATATAGCCATCGACAAGCAAGACCGGAGCATCGTAAGAAGACTGCAACGGGAAAAGACAGCCTTCAAGGTCAGCATAGAATCCCCCGTCACTTCTCTGGAAACGCACGGCAGGACGCCTCTGGTCCAGTTCTATATTCACTTTCCCGTCAGGAGTCACGAAGGCTTCGCATTTTTTTACAGCGCTTCTGGAATCTATTGTTTTCTCTATCTTTTGAAGGTCAATGCTGTCAACCGGCAAGCCACTGCAATGGATGTTCGACTTGCGGAGTATTCTCATAACGTCCCCCGAAGTGACGAAGCCACAGGTACTGCTGTCCCTGACGACCACCTTCACACCGGAGCACAACAACTTCCTGCGCTCACGCACTCCGCAGATTACCGACACGACGGCAACCCCGACAATCATCAGCGCAAGCACCCCGGTCAGAGAATATTTCAGCACTTTGTTCATACCCTTTTGCGGAGCATCTCAGTTATAGGTTCCACAAATCTGTCAATATTGCCGGCTCCGAATGTAATCAGAGCGTCAATAGGCTCATTCTCAAGATATTCCATCAGTTGTTCCTTTTTCAAAAGGACCTTGTCCGCTATGGTAACCTTATCGAAAATTATCTCCGAAGTGACACCCTCGATAGGTTCCTCCCTGGCAGGATAGATATCCAGCAGTATCAGTTTATCCACGCTGCTGAGCGCCTTGGCGAAATCGGCTGCGAAATCCCTGGTCCTTGTATAGAGATGGGGCTGGAAAACAGCTGTAAGCCTCCTGTGCGGGAATATATCTCTCATTGTGCTCAATGCCGTTGATATTTCATTAGGGTGGTGAGCATAATCATCTATATATGAACACTTTGGAGTATTAAGATGAATATCAAAACGTCTCTTTACACCGCTGAAAGTAGCAAGCGCACTGCGGACAGCCTGAGGATTGAGTCCGAAAATCAGAGCTACCGCACTAGCTGCCACGGCATTCTCCACATTCACCCACCCCGGGATACCGACAGTGCAGTCCCGTAGCACTCCCTGCGGGTAGTGCAGGTCAAAAGTAAAGTAGCCACAATCATCCACCTTCAAGGAAGAAGCATAAAAATCTGCGGAAGCATCGTCATATGAATATGTCAGCACCTTTGCACGAGTGTCTCCAGGAGCGATATCCAGCCCTTTCTTGACCACGAGGGAGCCGCTGACCTGGCTTGCAAAAGACTTGAACGCCTCAACCACGTGGCTCTTGTCGCCGTAAATGTCAAGGTGGTCAGCATCCATCGCAGTGATGACTGCAATTTCCGGATACAGCTGGAGAAACGAACGGTCAAATTCATCGGCTTCAGCCACGATTACCGGATTGGAACTGACCAGGAGGTTGGTATCATAGTTCTTTGATATGCCTCCGAGAAAGGCGGATGCCCCGTCAGATGCGCAGTGGAAGATGTGGGAGAGCAGGGTGCTGGTGGTTGTCTTGCCGTGAGTGCCGGAAATTGCCAGGCAATGCTGTCCACGGGCGATTTCGCCCAGGGCCATCGAACGTTTAACGACCTTGTAGCCGTTTTCCTGCACGAAGACAAGTTCCCCCATATCTTTCGGGATAGCCGGAGTATAGATGACAAGAGTATGTTCCTTGTCTGCCGGAACAAAAGCCTTGTCATCGGTATAATGAACCCGTATGCCCTCTGTTTCGAGGGCGTGAGTCAATTCAGATGGAGTACGGTCATAACCTGAGACATCATAGCCCTTCTGATGATAATATCGAGCTATTGCGCTCATCCCGATGCCCCCAATACCTATAAAATATATGTATTTCAATTCTTCCATATCAGTCCAATATTGAATAAATTTCCTTTACTATGTCCATTGCCGCATCAGTTCTGGCCAAACGTAAGATGTTTTCCTCCATCTGCGCCCTCTTTTCAGGTGAATGGACCAGACGACAGGCCGTATCCATCAGAATGTCACAGGCTTGCGCATCTTTGACAATCAAGCCTGCTCCCTTGTTGACAAGAGCCATTGCATTGT
The DNA here is from genome assembly GCA_945870315.1 of uncultured Bacteroidales bacterium. GTDB lineage: Bacteria > Bacteroidota > Bacteroidia > Bacteroidales > UBA932 > Cryptobacteroides. The sequence goes on along the minus strand of CAMBRR010000015.1, from coordinate 12,945 downwards.
GCGTCTGATGGTCCTCAGCGACATTAGGAGACGGTACGAACACGGCTGCCTTTCCTGCTGCACAAAGTTCAGATATGGAACTTGCACCTGAACGGGAAATCACCACATCCGCTACTGCATAGGCCAAATCCATCCTCTGGATGAAATCATAGTGATGAACAACATCCCTCACCTTCTGACTCTGGGATGCCATAAAAGAATCCACTCCCTCCTTATACCATTTTCCACACTGCCAGAGAATGTCAATTCCATCCCCCATCGGCAGTCCGTCAGTTATCCATTTTTTCATCGCCGAATTGAGAGTCCCACTTCCGAGGCTTCCTCCTACAATGAAAATGTGCTTCTTCTGGGGATCAAGTCCGTAAAATTTCTCACCTTCCTCCCTCATGGCAGGAGTCCCCGGAACGATTTCCTTGCGGATTGGATTACCTGTCAGCACAATCCTGTCTGCCGGGAAGAATTTTTCCATTCCCTCATAGGCCACACATATTTTCTTTGCCCTTCGGCCAAGAATCTTGTTTGTCAGGCCTGCGAAACCGTTCTGCTCCTGGATAAGTGTAGGGACACCGAGCCTTGAGGCAGCCCACAACAGAGGTGCGCTTGCATAACCGCCTACACCCACCGCAATGTCCGGTTTGAATTCCCTTATTATCTTCTTGGCCATCGATATGCTCTTGAGCACCTTGAACGGCAGGGCAAGGTTGGACAGGGTGAGTTTTCTCTGCAGTCCGGCAACAGGCAGGCCTACAATCTGGAAACCCGCTGCAGGAACCTTTTCCATTTCCATCCTTCCCAAGGCCCCTACAAAAAGGATTTCCGTCTGAGGATTGGTTTCTTTAAGTTTGGCTGCGATGGAAAGGGCCGGGAAAATATGTCCCCCGGTCCCTCCTCCGCTTATTATGACTCTAAGTGGTTTCATTGCTGTTCCGTTAATGATTGTTGTTCAGTTTGTTGCTCTGCTTGCTGTTCTGCTTCTGCCTGCAATTCCTGAAGTTTGGTTATCCGGCTGATGGACAGAAGCACTCCGAAGGCGATGCAGAAACAAATGAATGAACTCTTTCCGTTGCTCACCAGCGGCAGAGTCTGTCCAGTCATCACCCCCACGTCCAGATTGACTATCATATGCATAAAGGCCTGGCCCGAGATGAGCAAAGTAAGACCTCCGACAGTCAGTTTGGTAAAGTCCTTCGTGCACTTGCTGGATATCTGGGCTCCCCTGGCAAAGAGGCTCACATACAGGGAAAGAAGTAACAAGGCTCCGATGACTCCATATTCTTCTACGATGAAACTGAACATAAAGTCATCATAAATGTTTGAAACCTTGAATTTCTGTGTACTGTTGCCGCATCCCTTGCCAAAGATACCGCCTTCGTGGATGGCGATCTTGGCTCCGTTGGGCTGCTCGATACCGTCCAGGGCATCGCGGAAGGCCTTGGTGCCGGGTGTCAGATCCTTCAACGCCACCGTCGGGTCATATTCCGCACCCACCCTGTTCTTCATAGTCTCGAAACGCTGGAATTTATTCAGAAGCGGGATCTTATGGTCTGTCCATTTGTCCAGCTGGACACAGAAAAGAGTAAACATCAGCACCGATATACCAACAAGCAGCATCTCCTTGAAGGGCATCTTTCCCAATATCATCATAACCACCATAACACCTGCGAGGAAGATGGCACTGGAGCCGCCTCCCATCAGTTCAATTGCAACCACGATGATTACAGGAACATATATATATAAGGTATGCTTCGCCCAGGTCTTTGACATCCATTCCAGATGCTTCACATTCGAGAGCAGGTTTGCCAACCATAGCACTGTTGACTTCTCACCTCGCTTGATCATATCCTCATCCTTATGGCACATATGGATGGCCCAGGCCATATACATCACCATTGCAACCTTCACCACTTCATAAACGTGCAGCTGGAACGAGCCGATCTTTATAACCCTCCATACCCCATTGATAGCCTCGGGCACAAAAAACAAAAAAGGCTTACGGGAAGCAAGGACTATGAGCAGAAAGGCGCTCAGGAAAAACCCCAATTGGGACAACATCATAAACAATCTGACACTTCGGATCTTATAGATTCCGAAGATGAGGCCCAGTCCCACAAAGGTCATAATAATCTGCGAACGGAAAATCTCCGGACGTGTAATGCTGCCCTTTGCAAGCTTGATAGAAGATGAATATATGGCCAGAATGGATACCATCATAAGGAACAGCACCACCATCCAGATGACCTTGTCACCTGCAATGCCGTCTATGAAGTTCCAGAAGCCATATTTCTTCTGAACAGCTTTATTTCCATTCCTTTCATCCATTGTCTATAGATTTCTGACAGCCTCCTTGAACTGCCTGCCCCTGTCCTCGTAATTCTTGAAAAGGTCAAAGCTTGCGCAGCAAGGCGACAGGAGAACCACATCTCCCGCAACAGAAAGCTCGCTTGCGAGTTTCACCGCATCTTGTGCACTTGTCACATCCTTGATGACAGGAACAACATCCTTGAATGAATCGTGGAACTTGGCATTGTCAACTCCCATACATATCATTGCCTTCACCTTCTCCTTTGCAAGAGGCACCAGAGGAGCATAGTCGTTTCCCTTGTCCTTGCCGCCGACAATCCACACAACCGGCCTTGTCTGGCACTCAAGAGCGTACCAGGCCGCATCCACATTGGTTGCCTTCGAATCATTCACATATAGGACATCACCGATGCTCAGCACCTTTTCCAGACGGTGCTCTACAGCCTGGAAGGTAGAAAGGGAAGAACGGATGACACTGTTGTCCACATCCATTACCTTTGCAGCAATTGCAGCAGCCATCGAATTGTAGATATTGTGCTTGCCACCGAGAGCAAGTTCCTGCAAATACATATCGCACTCGCTGTCATTGTACCTTACCACCATCTTGTCGTCCTTGACAAAAGCGCCCTGCTCAACCTCGCCCTTCTGAGTGAAAGGCAACTTCTTGGCCTTCACCACAATCTGGTTCAGGTGGTTGATGGTTATCTCATCATCCGAACAGAAGATGAAGCAGTCATCATCGGACATATTCCTTGTGATGCGGAATTTTGCCTTGACATAGTTCTCCATCTTGTGGTCGTACCTGTCAAGATGGTCAGGTGTTATGTTGGTGATGATGGCAATGTCCGCCTTGAAATCATACATATTGTCAAGTTGGAAACTGCTCAGTTCCAGCACATAGATATCGTGATTGGCAGTTGCGACCTGATAAGCGTAGCTCTTTCCTATGTTTCCGCCCAGTCCCACATTCAGCCCGGCCTGCTGGAGCAGATAGTAAATCAGGGAAGTGGTGGTTGTCTTTCCGTTGCTTCCGGTAATGCAAATCTTCTTGGCACTGTCGTACCTTCCTGCGAATTCAATCTCGGATATGATATGTATTCCCTTGTCCTCCAGCTTCCTCACAATTTCCGCAGTAGAAGGGATGCCAGGACTCTTAATCACCTCATCCGCATTGAGGATGAGGCTGTCCGTATGCTGTCCCTGCTCGAAAGGAATATTCCACTTTTCGAGTTCAGATACATATTCAGGAGAGATTGTCCCCCTGTCTGAAAGAAAAACGTCAAAGCCCTTGGTCTTTGCAAGCACTGCAGCTCCTACTCCACTTTCTCCACCACCCAAAACAACTATTCTATTCATTACCGTATATTTTTATGTGTCTGTTATCGTATATATCTTATTATCTGACCTTTAGCAAGGCTATTGTAAGCACTGCCAATATCATCCCGACTATCCAGAATCTGGTCACAATTCTGGCCTCAGGCATCGGTTTGGAATTCTGTCCAAGAAGTGCAGGTATGCCCTCCTTCTGGAAATGATGATGCAGAGGTGCCATTTTGAAGACTCTGCGTCCCTGACCATATTTCTTCTTGGTAAACTTGAAATATGCAGTCTGGACCATCACGGACAAACTCTCCACGAAAAAGATTCCGCACAGAACGGGCAGAAGAAGTTCCTTTCTGATAAGGATGGCGCATACCCCGATTATACCTCCAAGCATCAGACTGCCCGTGTCTCCCATAAATATCTGAGCAGGGAAGGAATTATACCAGAGAAAACCTATCAGAGCACCTACGAAGGCTGCCATAAAAACAGCGATCTCACCGCTTCCTGGAATAAACATTATGTTCAGATAGTCGGCATTGAGCGAGTTTCCACCCAGATAGGCGAAGATACCCAGCACGACTCCGACTATAGCCGAGGTTCCGGTAGCAAGGCCATCCAGACCATCCGTCAGATTGACTCCGTTGGAACAAGCCGTGATAACAAGAACTATCATCAAGACATACAGCACCCACTGGAAAACATCACCTGCCTTTCCTTTGAATGGAGAAAGCATCCTATAGTCAAATTCGTGGTCCTTCACAAAAGGAATAGTCGTGGTCGTACTCTTTGTTATATATGTATTCTCATTGACAGAATCTGCCGATGGCTGTTCAACTCTCACGACTATATCGGAGCTGAAGCATACGGTAAGCGCGATTCCAAGTCCTATCACACCCTGACACACCATCTTCATCTTTGGACTGAGGCCATCCTTGTTCTTCTTGAACACCTTGATATAGTCGTCTGCAAAGCCTATCGCGAAGAACCAGACAGTGCTCACGAGCATCAGGATGGTATATATGTTGGTAAGGTCTGCAAGCAGGAGGACCGGAATCACGATGGAAAGGAATATCAATATGCCGCCCATAGTTGGAGTCCCCTTCTTCTGCATCTGCCCTTCAAGGCCAAGGTTGCGGATTTCCTCACCTATCTGCTTCTTCTGCATAAGGCGGATGATTCCTTTTCCGGCCCAGATGGATATTACAAGAGCAAGGGTGAACGAGAAGATCGCCCTGAATGAAAGGAACTTGAACAGTCCCTGCCCCGGAATATCGAATTCCTTGAGTAAATCGAATAAATGATACAACATTATGCCTGAATTTCTTTCATTATCGAGGCAACTATCTCTCTCTCATCGAAATGCCTCTTTTCTTTTCCGATGATCTGGTATGTTTCATGTCCTTTGCCGGCAAGAAGGATGACATCCCCCCTGTCCGCAATCATCAGGGCAGTCCGGATGGCCTGCTCCCTGTCTTCGATAAACAGAGAACGGGAAATGCCGCTGATGTCCATTCCGCCCTTTATCTGCGCCATTATCACCCTTGTATCTTCCGTCCTGCTGTTGTCGGATGTCACTATGATTTTGTCGGCATATTTCTGGGCTATTGCCCCCATCTCCGGCCTCTTGGTCGCATCACGGTCTCCGCCACAGCCGAAAACGCAGATGATATGTCCGCCGCAGGAGACCTCCTTCAATGTCCTGAGCACGTTTTCAAGGGCATCCGGGGTGTGGGCATAGTCGATGATGACATTACGGTCATTCCCTACACGGATGCATTCCATCCTGCCCGGGGCCGGTTTCAGAGAACTCAGAGCCACGAGGACTTCATCCCTGTCGGATCCCAAAGTGACCGCACAGGTATAGATTGCAAGCAGGTTATATGCATTGAATCCGCCCGTAAGGCAAGTCCATACTTCCCTGCCGTCAATCCTGAGCAACATACCCTCCAAGGTTTCCTCCACAAGCACACAAGTATGGTCAGCCATCTTCCTGCAGGAATATGTAACCTTCTGAGCCGCAGTATTCTGCAGCATCACCTCTCCGTTGCGGTCATCCACGTTGGTGATGGCAAAGGCATCTGAAGAGAGGTTGTCAAAGAAAAGCTTCTTGCACCGGAGATACTCTGCGAAAGTCTTATGGTAGTCGAGGTGGTCGTGAGTCAGGTTGGAAAATATGCCCACCTTGAAATGCAGGGCTGCAACCCTGTCCTGCTCCACCCCAATGGAACTCACCTCCATAAAGCAGAATTCGCATCCGGCCTCGACCATCTCGTTCAGAAGACGGTTTATGGTCAGAGGGTCGGAAGTCGTATTCAAAGCTTCCGTGCGGCGTCCCGCCACGCAATTGACTATGGTCGAAAGAAGACCGCAACTATAGCCCATATTGGTGAACAGGTCGTAAAGCAGCGTAACTGTGGTGGTCTTGCCGTTGGTACCGGTAATGCCCACAAGGGTGAGCTTTTCCGAAGGGTTGTCATAATAATTGGCGGCCACAACGGCAAGAGCATATCTTCCCGACTGCACCTTTACAAGCGTAAGATTCTCCTTATCAATATTTTCCAAAGCTCTGGCAAGCTTCTCTCCATTGCTGTATATGATGACTTCTGCACCCTTTTCCACAGCGCTTTCCACGAAATCGTGGCCATCGCAAGCATAACCGTCCACAGCTACGAAGGCGCAACCGGGAACGACCTTTCGGGAATCGCAGACCAAGGCGGTTATCTCTCTTGAGATACTGCCCCGGATGTCAACGACACCGCATCCTTCCAATATTTTATCAAGTCTTTTCATCATCCTGTTCTCAATTCATTTGTGGCACTTCCCCTATTTCCGGATAGGTCTTTCCCCAAGTGCTGTCCAATGCCCAGATGTTGTCCACCATATCTCTGAATATTTGGGCCGCTGTCGAACCACCGCCGTAGGACTTGCTGTCAGTCAGGTAGGTATATACGGACACGATGGCTGAATATTTCGGGTTGTCAGCAGGGAAGAATCCTACGAAGGTAGCCTGGTAGCGTCTCCTGCCATCCTCGCTCATTCGTGGGTCCTTGCTTTTTCCCCTCTCGTCTTTTTCCAAAATCATATGTGCCGTGCCGGTTTTACCGGCCACGGTACAATGCGCATTCTTCAGCCTGCGGGATGCCGTTCCTTCAAATGTCACCATCTTCAATGCACGGGTAAGTGTATCGACCGTCGCTTCGGAGATAATAGAGGCATTCAGGACCTGGGGCTTGAATTTCTGTGTAATATGACCGTCCTCCACTATGGAATCTATCATATACGGCTTCATCATCTTTCCCCTTCCCGCAATGGCATTGTAAAAGGCGAGGATGTTGAGCGGAGTCTCCTTCACGGTATAGCCGATGGCGCAGGAAATCAAGTCAACCGTCGATATTTTTTCCGGAATAGCCGGATTCGTACCTCCGTCCTCAGAGACATCGAAACTCCAACAATCTCCCAGATTGTATTCATAGAGTTTCTGCAGGTAGGCATCCCTGTCCTTATCATAAAGGTCATAGGCAATTTTCCTGAAAATATAGTTGGTTGACTTTTCAAAGCCGGTCAATACCGACATACTCCGCTTTCCTGTTATTTTCTCGTATTTGATCACTGTCTCATCTGGCTTCAACCCCTTGATTTTCAAATCTCCTCCGTTGGTTGGGATTTCATCGTCCAGCTTAATGTGATTCGCCTCAAGCGCCATAGCCAGTGTAACTGTCTTGAACACCGAACCAGGTTCGCTGGCGTGTGCAATGGAATAGTTGAAATATTCTCCCAGTTCTCCCTTTTTGTTTCGGGACAGGTTGGCCATTGCCTTGACAGCCCCGGTTTTTACATCCATAACGACTGCACAGGCCGCCTTAACCACAGGATCATCCTCAACCACATTTCTGATGGCCCTGTCAGCAATCATCTGCATATCCACATCCAGAGTCGTAACTATGTCACTTCCGTTTACTACCGCCACCTGAACACTGTCCGGATCTGCAATGAGGGATTCCTTGTCAGTGAGTTTCATCCACATATATCCATCCTTCCCCCTCAAAGCATAATCATATTTTCCTTCGATGCCCTTGTAGCGACTGTTCTTGACAGAGTCAGGATCAATCCTGACATCCCCGATCAGCCTTCTTGCAAGTCCCTTGTAAGGGTAATCCCTCAAGAAATGGTCTTCCAATATAATTCCTGTAAAATATTTCCTTTGCACAGCCGGAATATGGGAAATCCTGTAAGTCGTCACATTGTCAATACCCCTTTCCAGGTACATATTGCGGGCAGCTTTCGGATTATCCCTTCTCGTCATTATGGCATTATAGTAGTCCTCTCCAGTGGATTCCCTGCCGATGTATTCTGCCATCCTGTTGCAAACCACCTTCATCGAATCCCTCCAGTTGCTCTCCCGTACCCTTGCGATGGAGTCCGGTTCACTCCTGAACTCATTGATATGGGCCTTTGTGTCAATCTTGATGTCACACATCCTGTAAGAAATGGCCAGAATCTTTCCATTGCAGTCAAGAATGTTTCCTCTGAGAGGGGACACAGTCTGTTTTACCTTCTTAGGGATGAAATAATTCACATATTTCGGATCAGGCTCCCAGAAATACTGTATGTATGTTATTCTTACTACAACCCCCACGGAGACAATCAGGAAAAACCAATAGACCAGCATCAGGACCACACTGACGTCATTCAACCCCCTGATTGCTTCTACCAGGGAGATGAACCAGTCCTTTATATTTTCCCATATGCGTTTCATCTCTTATTCCAATCTTCCTGCAGGCACCTGCGGAGGCATTACCTGAGAGTTTTCTTCCTGAAGTCTGTCCTGCACATTCGAGATTCCGCACTCAGTTGCCAGATGGAAACATTTCTTGGAGTATGTTTCTATCATAAGGCGGGACCATTCCTGTGCCGAAACTGCCTTCGACATCCTTTGTTCGATGACATAGCTGATACTGATACTCAGACAGCCAAGCACGAACATATATATTATATAAGGAAAGAGTCTGTCAACCTTGAATCGGATCAAAAAATCTCCGTACACAATTGAAACGAAGAACGACACAATCCCCTTCCATATTTTCTTCCAATTAATCTTCATCATCCGCCCTCCCTTCTTTCGCAACGCTTTTTTCCGCAACCCTCAACTTGGCGCTCCTGGCCCTCGTATTGGATGCGATCTCTTCTTCCGTCGGCAAAATCGGCTTCCTGTTCACAGCCTTTAGAGGCACATTCACATTGCCGTAGAAATCCTTTCTCACCTGGCCTTCAACATTGCCTGTCTTGATAAAATTCTTTACCATTCTGTCCTCAAGAGAGTGGTAGGTGATTACGACCAATCGGCCTCCTTCCTTCAGCGAAGCCGCAGCTCCATAGAGGAATTTCTCCAACGACTTCATTTCCTGGTTGACCTCAATACGCAGAGCCTGGTAAACTTTTGCAAGGAACTTGTGCTCAGCGAACTTAGGCAACACTCTCTCAAGAGCCCTGTCCAGGTCGGAAGTGGTCACGATACGGGACCTTTCCCTGGCGGAACATATCAACCCTGCCACTTTGCGGCTCTGGTCCACCTCTCCCCACAGACGGAAAATCTTCTCCAGTTCCTCCTCGGAGTAGTCGTTCACGACATCCTCGGCAGTAAGGTCAGCCATATCGTTCATCCTCATATCCAATGGAGCGTCAAACCTGAATGAAAACCCCCTCTCAGCTGTATCAAACTGATGCGAGGACACCCCAAGATCTGCCAGAACTCCGTCTATCCCTTCCGGCCATCCCTGATGAATGACGTGATTGTGAATCCATCTGAAATCACTGCGGACCAATGTCAGACGCGAATCGTCAATCCTGTTGCCAAGTGCATCAGCATCGCGGTCAAAGGCAAGCACACGACCATTTGGTGATATGCGTGAAAGAATTTCGGAAGTGTGCCCGCCTCCGCCGAATGTAGCATCAGCATAGACCCCGTCCAAAGGGCCCAGCAGGGCGCTTACGCTTTCGTCCAATAATACTGATTTATGATATTCTGACATTTCCGGCCTCCAGTCTAGATATTTTCAGACAACGAACCGGCGATGGATAGGAATTCTTCCGTAGATATGATATTGGATTCGAACCTGTCTTTGGCCCATATCTCTATCTTGTAGTCCTCCCCGTGGAAGACCACCTCCCTGCATCCTTCTTCCGGATTGACACCAATAAGCTCCAGCAACTTCTTTGGAAGAGAAATCCTTCCAAGTTTCGCATCTGGCTCCACAATGCACGTATTGTACATATATGCTCTCCAGAATTTAGCGTGATCACGGTTGAAAACAGGGTTGAGTTTCGCCCTCACCTTTTCACTCTGTCTCTCCCACTCCCTGTAGGTAAAGACCTCCAGACAGTCGCTGAAGTTCTCCTTCCTCACCACAAGGCGGTTATCCTGAGCGCTTTCCGGGTCAGAAGACAACACACTCTTGAAGGCGGCAGGCAGAACTACTCTCCACTTGTCGTCAACCTTTGCATTGTATTCCCCAAGAAAGTTGGTCATTTTCAGATTCGTTTATTATTCTTTCACGCTAATCGTCGCAAAGATATATAAAATTTTACACAACCTTCCACTTTCTTACAAAATTTTACACAAAAATATAAATGGCACAAATCTCACCACATCCCACCGCTATTACCAGCTTTCAAAGCGGCTTGTCAATTATATATTCCAGAAGTTCCAAGTAATCCTCAAATATTACTAAATATGAAATATTTATGTATCTTTGCACGATGTATTATTGACTTGATATAATAATAGAATTGAAGCCGTATATTCAAATGAACGAACAACCTACCACCAACCAAGCAACTCTGACCGAACAAGAAGAAGGAATCAAGATTCAGGACATTATCGCCTTATGCCTTAAGAACTGGTATTGGATTCTTATTTCAGTTACATTTTTTCTCGGTTATGGAATCTACTACCTTTTGAAAACTGAACCGACCTACACCCGTTCAGCAACCGTTGTAATCAAAGAGCAAAGCAGGACCAAGCAGGCGCTCGGCAGCGATATGAGCTCTTTTGCCGATATGGGGCTGTTTGCCTCCAAGGAGAACGTTTACAACGAGCTCCTTTCCATCCAGTCTCCGGACATCGTGATGGAAGTTGTCAAGAGGTTGGAGTTGAATATGAATTACTCTGTGAAGAAAGGTCTCAGGAACAACACTTTGTATGGCAGAAACCTTCCCATCAGGGCAAAAATTCTGGAAATCGGGGACAACGAAAGCTGTTCATTCAATTTCTGTGAAGAAAAGGACGGAAGCATTAGTTTGAGCAAGTTCCATTACAAGGAACTTGAATCCGATGCCGTAGTAAAAGGACACTATGGAGACACCCTTGGAACACCGATAGGAAAAGTCGTGGTAAACAGGTCACTCGGATATACATTCACACAGTCCAATCCGGATGAGAAGAAGAAACCGGAGGTCATCCAGATAAGACGTTCAGGTTTGTCCAAGACTTGTTCCGCCTGCTCCAAGAAATTATCGGTTTCACTTTCAGACAAGCAGGCCACAGCTATAGACTTGGTCTATCTTGACCATTCAACAAGCCGTGGAGACGATTTCCTGAACACCCTGATTTCCGTTTACAACGAAAGATGGGTGGAGGACCGCAACCAAATCGCAGTTGCCACTTCCCTGTTCATAGGAGAGAGGCTCGGAGTGATAGAACAGGAACTCGGTATCGTAGACTCCGACATTTCCAACTACAAATCACAGAACCTCATTCCGGATGTCAGGGCAGCCAGCAACCTGTATATGAGCCAGGCTACCGCAGCCGGAGACCAGATTCTCGCCCTGAACAATCAGCTCTATATGGCTCGTTATATCAAGAATTTCATCCAGAGTTCGACTTCCAACAACCAGCTCCTGCCTGCAAATTCCGGTATCAACGCCCCTTCCATCGAGCAGCAAATCAACACATACAACACCCAGCTCCTGCAGAGGAACAGCCTGGTGGCGAACAGTAGTGAGCAGAACCCGCTCGTCCTGGATATAGACAAGAGTCTCGCCGCTGTAAAGGAAGCCATTCTCGTAAGCATTGACAACCAGATCAATGCGCTCAATGCTCAGATTGACGGTTACAAGGAGAGCGAGCAGAAGAATACATCCAGAATTGCCAGCAATCCGACTCAGGCAAAATACCTCCTTAGCATCGAGCGTCAGCAAAAGGTCAAGGAGTCCCTCTATCTCTTCCTTCTCCAGAAAAGGGAAGAGAATGAGCTTTCTCAGGCCTTCATCGCATACAACACCCGCATTATCAAGCATCCTACCGGTTCCACTCAACCTTCTGAGCCGTCCAAGATGAAGATTCTGTTCATATTCCTGGTGCTTGGATTCGGACTGCCTATCGGTATAATTATCCTTATGGAAATGTTCAATACTAAGGTTAGGGGCAAGAAGGATCTGGAAAGACTGAGCGTACCGTTTGTAGGTGAAATCCCTCAGATAGGCAAGAGCACTTCTGCCTGGAAGCTTCTCAGCAAAAAATATCGCAAATCTGACAAGCAAGGCATCCGCATCCTCGTTCAATCCAAGAAGAGAAATATAATCAACGAGGCATTCAGGGTGGTCAGGACCAACTTTGAATTCTTCACTGGACTTGATTCCAACAACAAGGTAATGATGGTGACTTCCTGCAATCCTCACAGTGGAAAATCGTTCATTTCACTGAACCTCGGAGCGGCATTCTCCATAAAGGGAAAGAAGACGATTCTCCTGGATATGGACCTGAGGAGGGCAAGTCTGAGTTCCGTAGTAGACAAGCCATCAAATGGTATGAGTTCCATCCTCAGTGGTAAAATCAGCAACTGGAAAGAAGTAGTCCTGCCTGTAGAGGATGCAGAGAATCTGGATATAATTCCTGTCGGCACCCTTCCTCCAAACCCTAGCGAGCTACTCTATTCACCTAGGCTCGGAGAACTTTTGGCTCAGTTGAGACAAATCTATGATCTTATCATAATTGACTGTCCACCTGTAGAAATCGTTGCTGATACATCCATAATTTCCAAACACGCAGACATCACCACCTTTGTGGTTAGGGCCGGTCTTATGGACCGCGATATGCTTCCACAGGTTCAGAAATATTATGACGAAGGATATTTCAACAATATGGCCATCCTTCTGAACTGCAGCAAGGCAGGCGGAAGATACGGCTATCACTACGGATACCGTTACGGTTACAACTACGGATACGGTAACGAATACACTACCGAAGAATAATTTTTTATAAATGACAAGACAGAAGTTTCATCCTGCCATCTGGCGTAAATGTAGCTGAAAGTGAGTCAGCTG
>CAMBRR010000014.1 GCA_945870315.1 uncultured Bacteroidales bacterium | reverse complement strand
TCACTTACAGTCGCTACATTTACTTATCTGGAAGATAGTTATGGAGACAGGCGGCTTTTGGAACTGATGTCATTGTACAATGATAAATTGAAGCCGGAACAGACGGTTTCCACAGAGGCTGGCATCTCTGTAGGGCTCTGGGATAGACTGGATTTGGAATGCGGCTGGTACAATCGTCTTACTGAAGATGCCCTTCTGGATGTTCCGATCCCGTCTTCCAACGGATTCACAACATTGAAACGAAATATCGGAGTGCTCAGCAATTCCGGAATAGAAGCTTCAGTTTATGCCAAGATTCTTAAAATGGATGAACTGAAACTGAACCTCCGCTTTTCGATTGCCTGGAACCGCAACAAAGTCGTGGACCTGTATGACGGGGACCGTCTCTATACCTCCGAAGATTCCGTAATCCCTGACTATGAGGTAGGTCAGTCCTATGATATGCTCTATGGCCCCATTTCTCTGGGCATCAATCCTATGACAGGCCTTCCGGTATTCAAGGGCGCTGATGGACGGGAGATTCAGGCAACGGAGAAACTTGAAAGGGAGGATATGGTTGCCCTCGGACATTCAGTTCCACCTTTCAATGGCACTTTCAATATCAGTTTTACTTGGAAGCAACTAGAATTTGACGCTGACTTTTATTATGTCTTTGGAGGTGTCAAGGCATATGCTTTTGCCTATGTCAGAGATGCAGATGATGCAAACAAGAATGCCGTCAGGGGACAGGTGGAAAATATGTGGTTCAAGAAGGGTGATGAGAACAAAATCTATCATACACCTTTTTATACATCCAGCGCTATCGAGAATCTGACCAGATGGGCCAACAGCCGGACAATTGGAAGCAGTGATTATTTAAGGCTGTCAATGCTTTCATTGCGCTACAGGTTTCCTCAGACATTCCTCAAGAAACTAGGACACGTTATCAAGTATGGCAACATCGCAATACAGGCTTCGAACTTGTTTACCCTTACGCGCTACAAAGAGTCCGATCCTGAATCCGGCTCATTCATTGGTGCACAGCAGCCCGTTTTGACACTTAACCTTGGCTTGACATTCTGATACGATGAGATTAATATGAAAAGAATTGATATATACATATTTGCAATTGTTTCTTTTCTTCTTTGCGGGTGCATAGACATCAAACTCGAAGACCAGTTCTCAGATCCTGATGCCATCTCATCCACACGAACTGCCAGAGAATTGCTTTCTTCTGCATATAATTCTCTTCCTCGCTGGCAGATGGAACTGTCGATCTTGTCTGATGATTTCGTCCCGAATACTCTGGCAGCAAAGTCTTCCGACATGATCAATCTGTATAAGTGGCAAGAGAAGGCCATAGACGACTTGTCTGCAAATGTATGGAATGACTATTATATGACGGTAGCCATTATCAATGCTCTCCTTCCTCGTCTGGAACTTATTGAAACCAAGGATGATGAGGATGCTCTGGAACTTACCAGAATCGCTTCGGAGGCGAAGGCATTGAAGGCGATGTGTTATTTGGACTTGCTGAGACTTTATGCTCCCGTCTGGAGTCCTGAGAATCTGGAATCAGATGCCATAATCCTGAAGAGTCGGCTTGAACTGGATTTCCTGCCTCGTTCCAGTCTGAGAGCCTGTGCGGAGGAGGTCGAGAATCTCATTTCCGATGCCCTTTCAGTGGACAATGAAGATGCTTCAGTATTCTATTTTTCAACGAAAGCTGTCCAGGCGCTTAAAACTGAATTCTTGTTGTGGAAAGGTGATTGGGAGGGAGTTGTCCAGACCGGTTTGCCTTTGCTTGAAGGAGCTGAGCAGAACTGGAACAAGTCTGATTATGAAAATCTATGGAGTGGGAACGCCAGTCCTGAAAGGATTTTTGCTCCTTACATTTTTGATTCTTTCTATACCAATCTTTGCTATGACAAGTCTCAGGGAGATTACTTCTTATTGAATGGTGATATCCGATGGGATGATACAGATGTTCGAAAGGAATGGTCTGAGTATCAGTATGATACGTCTGTGGGAACAGCCCGTGGACTTGGGAAATACAACAGAATGTACTATGAGAATATATCTGTGAGGTATATCAATTCCTTGAGATATGGCGGCGTGTGCTTTGATGTTGCAGAGGCGCTTGCACATTCCGGGCAGTTGGAGCAGGCAAAGGATCTGCTTAATCTGTTCCTGACCTCATATGGAGCATCGCCGGTACAGGATGGCCTGAATTCAGATGAACTTATAGACAGAATCCTGGCTGAGAAACAAAAGGAGTTCGTGGGCGAGGGAGTAAGATTGTTTGATTTGAAGAGGCTCCGTAAACCAATTACCAGAAAAACGACTCTTGGAACTGGTGTTGAGTCTGTAGTGAAGGAAAATGATTATAGATGGCTTTTCCCGATTCCACAATCCGAATACAAGTATAATGATAATGTAAGCCAGAACCCGCAGTGGCCTTACATAAAAACCGAATAAACCTTAATAAATTAATATATTATGAAAACGAACACGAAAAAAATCATGTTTTCCGTTTGCATTGCTCTTCTCGCGCTTTCTTCTTGCGTGAAGCCTAACGGAACCGGTTACGAAGGAACCAACTTCATTTATCTCTCCACGGAGGGAAACACAACTATCTTTGAGGCCGATGCTACACCTTTGGTTGTGGATGTTGCCCTGACTACAGCACTTGATGCTGACCTTACTCTCACATTCGTCACTTCTGACAAGGACGGCGTAGTCTCCCTGCAAGATAATCCTGTGATTATCAAGGCTGGAGAGAAGAACGGTTCTTTCAGCATAGTCTCCAATGCTGCCGGAAAACTTACAAAAACTACCTCATATAAGGTATCTCTTGACCCAAGTTGTACTCTTCCAAGTAGTGTGAAACTTGACTCTGACTTCGATTATAGCGTAACACCTGTATTGACAGATGTCCTTACTGATGCACAGAAAGCAATAATCGATTCATATAAAGCCGCTACCGGAATCGATCTGTCTGTTTTCCTTGGATTTGTCAATGTCTCGACTGTATATATCGGAACCGATCTGGATTCAGGAGAACCTCTTGATCCTGAGACTATTAACGGTAAATCAATCATAACTCTCAGCGAACTTTCAACTGCGGAGCAACCTGTCCTCGCAATGACTGCAAATCCTATGGGAATCCAGGATAAAATGTATCGTAACCTGAAAGCTGCAACTATTGATAACGAGATGTGGTATTATACTGTGGATGAGGGAGGAATAGAAGATTACTCTACTTTGATGAATGCCATTGGATGGAGCAAATCTTCCGAGGAGGTGTTCGAGATGACCCTTGATTCAATCAAGTTGCCACTTGATGGTTCGGTAGAATTCCTTGGTGAGGGAGAAGATCAATATGGAGACCCTATTACAATAGTTCCTTTCGGTTATAAATTTTCTGCATACGAGCGTGAGCTGAAGGCTATTGAGGATGGATCGCTTGTGAAAGGAGATGAATGGTATGCCGATGCTACGGCTTGTCCAGAATACCATATCAACTGCGATGACATATCCGATGATCTTTACGAAATGGGTAATTGGACAGAGGCATCTGCAAGCATTTCAAAGGATAAGCTAGAATTCGTATTTTGCGTTTATCCGAATGCCCTGTCGTATGATTATGTTCGTGTAACAGCTACTTATACTCCTAACAAATAAATTGTTTCTGATGTCAAGAAAATTGATTGCAGCCTTTGCCTGCCTTGTAATTTGTTGTTTTTCAGCATTTTCCCAGTCGGTTTCCTCAAACGACCGCATTCTGCTTCCTATGGGTTATATGGAAGGAAAACTGGATAACGGTCTGAGTTATGTAATGGTCCGAAACGGTTCACCAGACAGGATGATAGAGCTTCGTCTTATCTTCCGTGCCGGTTCTGTCCTTGAAACATCAGGCAACCGCGGGGCTGCTCATTTTCTTGAACATATGGCTTTCGGAGGCACGAAGCATTTCCCGAAACGCAGTATGATTGAATACCTCGAATCATTGGGTATCCAGTACGGCGACGGCATCAATGCATATACCGGCTATGACAGGACTGTCTATCAGATTGCCGTGCCTTCGGATAAACCGGAATATCTTGACAATGCTCTTTTGATTCTCAAAGATTGGCTTGTAGGTATTGATCTCGATCCTGACAAGGTGGAGAATGAAAAAGGCATCATCCTAGAGGAACTGAGGGGCTATGATGTCGGGGATGATTTCTACAATCTGAAGATTGGCAGCGGTCTTTACAGTCTCGGCATCCCTCTTGGTTCGGAGGATGATATCAAGAGAATTACTCCGGAGATTCTGCGTGATTTTCACAATAAATGGTACACTCTGTCCCAGGCTACTGTGGTTGTAGTCGGTGATATTGATGTGGATGATACAGGTGCCAGAATAAAGAAGATGTTTGGCCGTTTGAAACCGACCTCTTCTCCGGATTACAGGGAATATCCCCATATATATCAATCTGGTGTCAATTATGATGAGGTGCGAGATACCATCCGTCGAGGCGCCCATCTGGAAATTATGATTCCGCACGAATGTACATCCCGCAGGGTAGTCTCCGATGCCGTTGAAAGTGAACGTAACAGTATGCTTCTTTCGGCATTGTCAAGGAGGATGCAGGCTACCGGCAATAATGTATCGCTTTCCAATACCTGGTATCTGGCAGACAAGGAACATTTCGTTGTTTCTGTTGACGGAGCTAACAAGGAAGATGTTGCTGCTGCTCTTGAAAATGCCGTTGCAGAGCTGTACAGAGTGGCTCGCGATGGCTTCGTTCCCCAGGAAATGGAATATGCAAGGGCTCAGGAACTTTCTCGTTTCATCATTCCTGATTATAGTGCAAGTTCATACTACATATCTGAGGCTATTGCAAGCGACGTGATGTTCGGTGACCGTGACATTACAGACCCTAAGCAGTTCGAGTGGGTCAGGGAACAGCTTGCATCCACTCTTTCCGAGGACCTTCAGAAGATACTGGTCCGTTGGCTCTTCGCGGCTGACAACTGCAAACTTGCAGCCTGGCGTTACAATCCGCTTTCTTCCTCTTCTTTTTCCGCTTCGGAGATAGATCAGATTTGGAAAACTGCCAGCAAGAAGAATCTTGGGAAATATGAATATGTGCAGACAGTAAGGGATGAAGAGGAAATGCCAGCTGAGATACCTGCTTTCTTAAAGGAAAAGGCCCCATTTGATGAGTCGCTGATTCTTTCCCGCAAAACCTACCCTCGTACAGGTGTCACGGAAGTTATACTTACCAATGGTTTCCGTATAGTTCTCCGTCGTACGGAGGATGAGGATGAAACTGTTCAGGTTCAGATGCTTGCGCCAGGAGGTCTTTCTCTCGTGCCTGAGAATGATTACCCACTTTACAGCGGAACGGCAGGATATATGGAACTTGGTGGAATTGAAAAGATGAATGATGATGATTATCTGTCTATGCTGGCCAATAATGGGATAGGTATGATTGTCGCCATTGAGAACTGGTGGCACGGCATCATTGCTTCCGCTCCGGCCAATCTCCATCAGGTGCTTTTCAATTTGATTCGGGAGAAGATGCTGAGTCCGGGCCTGAATGTCGATGAATTCGAATCATTAAGACAATCAGAGCTGGAATCATATGGGGAAGAATCATATATTTCCCGTCTGATGAAGGTTGATTATCCTCGTCAGATGGCGGCAAAAATTGACAGCCTGATGGGAAATCTCATGTATGGGCGTAGGCTTGAGCAGACTCGCGAAGACATTCTGGCCCTGGATATTGATAAAATCAAAGAATTCTATTCTGCCCTGTTTTCCAATCCTTCCGGAATGACTTGCGTTGTTTGCGGTGATATTGATGTCGAGTCTGTTTTGAGGGATGCGGTGTCGGTTTTCGGCAGTATTCCGGTCATTTACAGCGAAAGGAACGAAGTAATCACATCTTCGGTGGGAGAATCGCACTTTGCTCTTCCTGAAGGCGGAATTTGCCAATGTTGGGATAATTCCAATGAAACACAGTCAGCCTTTGACTATATTCTATATGGAACATATGAGCCTTCTTTGAGAAATGGACTGATTCTCAAGCTTATGCAGAACCTAATAAGAAACCGTCTGCTGTCAGTGCTCAGGGAAGGGGAGTCCCTGGTCTATTCTCCTTATATCTCACTGTTTTACAATGCCGTTCCTGACAGAATCTTCTATTTTGACATCAGTGCATCCGTCGATAGGAAAAATACTGCCAAAGTATATGAGCTTCTCCGTCAGATAATTGACGATTTGAAAACCCACAAGGTTTCCAAGAGTGAGCTTCAATCCATCAAGCAAATCTTCCTCATCAACAAGAGGAATTGGCTTCAGAATGATGCTACGGCAAACTGGAAGACTCATATGGTCAATGAGTTGAAGAATCAAGAATCTTTTGCTGATTTTGAGGAATACGAACGGATACTTTCTGAAATTTCAACTTCGGACGTTCGCGAAGCATTTAGAAATTTGGTAGATACAGACCGCTATATGATAATGTCTTTGGGCGATTTCAAGACCAACTAGTTGGGTGCAATCAGCCCTGCAAGTGAAGAAGACGCCTCAGGTTGCAGCCCAGGAAGTTGCCTGCTACGACGCAGAAGTAGAAGGCTAGGATGGACCAGATGTTCCGTGCCAGGAAGTCCAGCGGAAGGGCGGTGATGTAAAATGCATCGGCGACACAGTGGCAGAAACCGCATAACACGAAGACGCATACCCCGAAGATGGTCGGAAGCATCTGCTTCTTGCTGTTCCATGCATAGACAGCCTCGTCAACGATGAATCCGCAGAATATAGCTAGCAGCCCGCACTGCCACCAGCCACAGCCTATTCGTTGCTGCACTACGGCCATTGCCTTGTCCTGGATACCGAGGGGAGATACTCTTGCTGCCAGCGAAACGATACCGGCCCCGATGATGTTCAAAAGCAGTACTACCGCGAGATACTTGAAACCCTCAGCTCCGAGTGAAACGTTTCCTGATACTCCAGTAAAAAGTTTCAATTGGTAGAGGTAGATGCTGATGAGTCCGAAACTGAAAAGCAGGGCTCCGAAGAACCCTCCTACTGCCAAGTAGGCAAAGCCGGCGATTCCTATCATCGCCCCTGCTACTGTTGCCTTGATAATCAAACTTTTGTCAATCATAGTTCCTGTATATTTCCTGTATGGTGCCTGTATGGTGCCCTTGATATTGCCTGTTATTGCATATTATTTATTGCCTTTGGATGCAATATACTTTGCAATTCGGTTGCAAATATACCCTTATTGTTGGACTATTTCCAACCTTAATGTTTATATTTTTAGTTCATTATTTATATCTTTGCCTTGTTTGTTTAACACCTGGAATGATTTCCATTTTAATGACACAAAATTTATAGCCAGATATGAAGAATTTATTGAAATTGATGACGGCAGCTTCAACTGCCTCCCTGCTGATGTTATCCTGCGCAGGAACTAAATCGGACAAACCTGTGTATCTTGATGAAAACCAGCCGATTGAGGCACGTATTGAAGATGCTCTGTCCAGAATGACTCTTGAAGAAAAGGTTAAGATTCTCCATGCTCAGAGCAAATTCTCTTCTGCCGGAGTCCCTCGGCTTGGCATTCCTGAACTCTGGACGACGGACGGACCACACGGCATTAGACCCGAGGTGTTTTGGGACAAATGGAAACAGGCCGGCTGGACCAACGATTCATGTGTGGCTTTCCCAGCCCTTACCTGTCTTGCGGCTACTTGGAACGAGGAAATGTCAGCTCTATATGGCAAATCCATTGGTGAGGAAGCCCGTTTCCGTGAGAAGGATGTGCTTCTGGGCCCGGGAGTGAACATTTACCGTACCCCTCTGAATGGCCGCAATTTCGAGTATATGGGTGAAGATCCTTTCCTCGCTTCTGTTATGGTAGTCCCTTATATTCAGGAGGTTCAGAAGAATGGAGTGGCTGTGTGCGTAAAGCATTATGCTCTCAACAATCAAGAATCTCTGCGCCACGAATATGATGCTGTCGTGGACGACAGGACTCTCAATGAAATCTATCTGCCTGCTTTCAAGGCGGCTGTCCAGAAGGGTGGAGCCTGGTCCATCATGGGCTCATATAATTTGTACAAAGGTCAGCACGTTTGTCATAACAGCTATCTCTTGAACGATGTGTTGAAAGGGGATTGGGGCTTCGACGGAGCCGTCATTTCCGACTGGGGTGGCTGCCACGATACTGATGAGGCCATTTCCAACGGCCTTGACCTGGAATTCGGTACTTGGACGGATGGTCTTACCATGGGTGCTACCAATGGTTATGATGCCTATCATCTTGCAAACCCTTACCTTGAGAGATTGCGTGATGGCAGGGCTTCTGAAGATGTTCTCAATGAGAAGGCCAGAAGGGTGCTCCGCCTGATTTTCCGTACTGCAATGCGTACTGACAAGCCGTTCGGATCCCTCTGTTCTCCGGAGCATTATGCCGCTGCAAGGCAGATTGGCGGCGAGGGTATCGTCCTGCTGAAGAATGAGGCCGGAGTGCTTCCAATTTCCGGTGATGCGAAGAAGATTCTGGTCGTGGGTGAAAATGCAGTGAAGATGATGACCGTGGGTGGTGGTTCTTCGTCTCTGAAGGTTCAGAGGGAGGTTTCTCCTCTTGATGGTATCAGGGCTGCTGCCGGTGAGGGCGTTGAGGTAATGTATGAGAGGGGCTATGTCGGTGATATTTCGGGAAAATATAATGGTGTCGTTACAGGGCAGGATCTGTCCGAGAGCCGCAGTGCTGCTGAACTGATTGCAGATGCGTGTGCAAAGGCTGCTGAGGCTGATGTGGTCATCTTTGTTGGCGGTCTTAACAAGTCCTCTCATCAGGATTGCGAGGATTCGGACCGTTTCTCTCTGGAACTTCCTTATAATCAGGATGCTGTCATAAGCGCTCTTGCTGCTGTAAACCCTTCTCTCGCAGTTGTGATAGTTTCAGGAAATGCAGTTGCGATGCCATGGGTGGATGATGTCAATGCCATTGTTGAGGCTTGGTATGGCGGCTCAGAGGCTGGAAATGCTCTCGCTGACGTGCTTTTTGGCAAGGTAAATCCGTCAGGAAAATTGCCGTTTACCTTCCCTGCTCGTCTTGAGGATAATGGTGCTCATGCTTTGGGTGCATACGATCCTCATTCAACTGTTGCCAAGTATTCAGAAGGCATATTTGTGGGTTATCGTTGGGCTCAGAAGCAGGGTATCAAGCCTTTGTTTGCCTTTGGACATGGACTCAGCTATACAGATTTCCTATATTCCGATGCAGTTCTTGACAAAAATACTATGGGTGGCAACGGAAAGATCAATGTCACTGCTAAGGTTACCAATGTCGGTGCAGTGTCTGGCAAAGAAGTCGTTCAGCTTTATATCAGCGACGAGGAGTGTTCTGTTGAGAGACCTGTTATGGAACTGAAGGGGTTCAAGAAGGTCGCCCTGGAGCCAGGTGAATCCAAGGATGTTACTTTCGCCATCGAACCTGAGATGTTGAAATTCTATGATGCTGAAAAAGGGGAATGGACCCTTGAAAAAGGCAGATTTACCGTTTGCATAGGTTCTTCTTCCGAGGACATAAGGTGCAAGGCTTCCTTTGATTATGAAGAGGATCGCTAGGATAATATTCTTGTATTTGCCCTTGGGATTTTTGGTGCTGAGCCTTTTGTGGGTGGCGTTGTACAGGGTGGTGCCGGTAAAGTGGACGCCGCTGATGTTGAAACGAAGCATTGAGAATATGGGTAGCAAAGGGTTTGAGAATCAGAGAGTTTGGGTGAATCTTGATGATGTGGCTCCTGTTGTGGTGAGGGCTGTGATAGCTTCGGAGGACGGGAGGTTTATGGCACATAATGGGTTCGATTTCGAAGAACTCAGGAAAATGCAGGAGGAACACCAGAGCAAGGGAAAGAAGATTCGTGGTTGCAGCACCATTTCGCAACAGGTAGCCAAGAATTGTTTTACTTTCGGGTCCAGAACCTGGCTCAGGAAGGGACTTGAGGCCTATTATACATTTCTGATTGAAAAGTTGTGGGGGAAAAGGAGGATTATGGAGGTATATCTGAATGTGGCTGAGATGGGTGAGGGAATATATGGCGTTGAGGCGGCTTCTTTGAAATATTTCGGATGTCATGCATCCCGGCTGAATATAAGCCAGGCAGTATGTCTGGCTTGTGTTCTTCCGAATCCTTTGGTGCGCAATCCGCGAACAGTTCCTCAGAAGAACCGTACCAAGTATAATACTACATACCGCCGTACAGAGCAGACTCCCTATCCCTTTACATCTTCCAGGAAATAGTATCTTCACTGATTTTCATTAAGGGCACAAGCAATTCTAAAAAGAAATATGGAGATATTGAAATTTATTTATTGCTAAATTTGCTTTAAACTAAATTTTTCTATAAATTTGCAATATTCAACCTTCGGGACCATAATAAGTTATCACTTGCGAAACTTGAGTGTTGAGATGGATAGAAAAATAGAAGCAGAAAAGGATGCAAGAAGACAACGGACTGCAGAGGAAATCCTTGATGCTTTGAAAGCATCTGGGATGAGCAGGAAGGAGTTTGCTTTGAAAATGGGCAGACAACCCAGCGAAGTTACAAAATGGCTTAGCGGGAGGCATAATTTCACATTGGATTTGCTTGCTGAGATTTCAGTTGTCTTGTCGTGTCCTATTTCAGGAGCCAAAGATATTACTGTTCCAATGCAATCTGTTGATGGTTATGGAGTAAAAGATAGTGCTCATTGTCTTCAGGATTCCAATTGCATGATAGAAAATATCGATCTTCCTCAAACGACAATCTCTGCATTGATTGACAAAGCAGGAAAAGCTGGAATGAGTTTGAGAGAATATATCAGAACTTTGCTTGCAGAGAAGGCTGCTGAAAAATCGGTTTCAGCCTATGATTTCTGTGGAATTTGGCCCCAAGATGCTCCGGATGTCGAGGAAATACGTTCTATGAGGATGCATAATACTGTGAAGGAACTATGAAATATCTTCTTGATACCAACATATGTATTCATTTGTTCAGGGGGCGGTTTTCAGTTGCCGAATCCATTCAGAAATGTGGATGGGATAATTGTTGCATATCTGAGATTACAAAGGCAGAACTCCTTCTTGGTGAGGAGATTGCATTGAGGAGGGGGCTGAATGTCCCGATTGGTGCAGTGAGAAGATTCATCTCTTCAATTGAGGTGATTCCAATCAGTGATGGCATAGAGATTTTCGCGCGGGAGAAAGCCCGTTTGATCAGTTCAGGAGAGCAGATTGAAGATTTTGATCTCCTGATTGCAAGCACAGCGATTGCTAATAACAGCATATTAGTAAGTGAAAATCTGAAACATATGGGTCGCATTCAGGGCATCCGTTTGGAAAACTGGGTTGAACGCTGATGCTTAGATTATGCTTTTATGGCAATGCCGGTGCCTTTGCATAAGGGGAAGACGCCCTGATTGTATATAAGTTTAAAAGTTGATATTTCGGTGTACTTTTTTTTGTCATTTAGAATAATAAACGCGAAATAATCATATATTTGCAGCAATTTATAACACTAAACAACAACCATTTAAACCTATTATCATGTTATTTCATGTTTATGGAGATATGGCCATCTATCAATGGATAGCTATGATTGGCGTTCTTGTTGGCCTGATCCTTCTTAATGAGTTTGCACGTAAGACCAAATTCGGCGGTGCAGTTATGTTCTTTGCCTTGCCGGCCATCCTTACAGTTTATTTCGTTGCCATCCAGATTGGCGTAGCAGTCGGTGCAGAATGGGCATTGAACAACCAGACCTACCTCTATATGAACGGCTGGTTCCATTATGCCAAAATCTATGCAGCTCTGGCGGGATGTATAGGATTTATGATGATAAAGTATGGCTGGGGAATCGGCAAACAGCACTGGTTCAAGCCATTTCCTTTTGTAATCGTGGCCATCAACATTCTTATTGCTGTGGCTTCAGATTTCGAAACAGCGGCAAAAGGTTGGTATTCCTGGTTCCTTTCACCTGAACAGGTATGGCTCTACGGAGGATGGCACAATGTGATGAACGGTATTGCCGGACTCCTCAATATCTTCTGTATGACAGCTTGGTGGAGCGTATATTCATCAAAGGACAAGACAGATATGCTATGGCCTGATATGACTTGGGTTTATATCCTTGTTTATGATGTTTGGAATTTCGCATATACATACAACTGCCTTCCTACACATTCCTGGTTCTGCGGTATCGCCCTTCTGCTCGCTCCGACAATCGCTGCAATTTTCTGGAACAGAGGCGGATGGATTCAGAACAGGGCAAATACCCTCGCAATCTGGTGTATGTTCGCTCAGGTATTCCCACTCTTCCAGTGCACATTCCCGGACGGAACTGCCGCTACAAAATGGGCAACCCTTCCGACTTTGTATGCCGACGGTACTCTCAACGGCATAGTTGAAGGTGGTTGTGCAAATGCAGACCCTACAGCCATGACAATCGTCAGCGCCCTTGCACTGATAGTCAACGTCATCGCCCTCGGATACATCATCTACGTTTCCCGCAAACGTCATATCAATCCTTACAAAGAGGACGTTTTCGTCAACCAGAAATACTACAAAGACGCAGCTGCACGTATGGCATAATCGTCTGACTTTCAAAAAAAATCCCCGGACTTTGATGAGTCCGGGGATTTTTTGATTCAAACTCTTGCAGGACGTTTGCGCACAACCGCCCAAATGGCCCACGCCGCAGTCAGGGCCAATGACATCGGTAGCCCGACTGTCAGAAGCTCTTTCAGGAATATCTGTGTCCCTCCTGCCTGGGTAAAGGCTGAGAAGAACGGAAAGCTGAAGATTATCTCTCCGTTGATGATGTGATCGACTATGAGCATAATAGTGCCGCCCCAGAGCATTTTCTCCAGTGCGGGAATTTCGTGCTTGAGTACAGCCGCTTCAGGGCTGTTGATTGATGATGAATTGTGTTTGCGGTAGATGGTAGTGGCAATTGCCTGAGCCATCGGAACTAAAAAACAAGCCATATTCTTATTTATTAATTTACTTCTATTTCTTTGATTTCCACTTCATTGCCTTTCAGAAGCCAAGTGTGCTCGCTCCCACATTCCGGACAAATTTTCGCATGTTGCACGGTAGGGTAGTCGCATCCGCAGTCGTCACAATGGGTCACGGCATCAATGATATGTATGTCAAGTTTGCACCCTTTCAACATATCTTCTTTCTCGACTGCCCACTTCCAGCAGTCTTCAAGGTAGTACGGAACGATGGTCGAAACTTCACCTATGTTCATAACCACCTTGCTGATGTGTGAGCAGTCGTTTTCTTTGGCAACTTCCTTGACTTGCTTGATGATGTGGAATACTATTCCAAGTTCGTGCATGGATTATTTCTTGTTTACAAGGATTTTCATACCCCTTTTAATTACATAAGGAAGGAGGGCGCCGACTTTGTCTTCTGCCTTGACCATATTGCTGCATTCCGGCATTGTCCTGTGCAGATGGATGGCATCGAAACCGCACTTGGTAGTACACAGACCGCATCCGATGCATTTGTTCGGGTCTACAACTGAGGCTCCGCAGGCAAGACAGCGCGAAGTCTCGATTTTTACCTGCTCCTCTGTCAGAGTCATATGATATTCCTCGAAAGGTTTTGCTGCAGAGGCAGTTCCCTCGACCTGACGTGAGGAATTATCATAAGATTCCACGACAATATTGTCTTTGTCTATCTCAATAAAGTCGCGTCTGTTGCGTCCGATGGTCATATGACCGTGCTGAACGAAGCGATGCAGGGACTCAGCAGCCTCCTTGCCGGTAGCAATCGCATCGATTGCGAATTTCGGTCCGGTGAACAGGTCGCCTCCGACGAAGATATCCTCCTGGGCTGTCTGAAGAGTAAGAGTATCTGCCACAGGATAAACTCCACGGTGGAATCCAACCTTGCTTCCGTTGAAAATACCTCCAAGTTCGACAGTCTGGCCAATTGCGAATATTACCATATCTGCATCAAGCTCAATCGTTTGCTCCTCATCATATTTCGGCGAGAACTTATGGTCCGCGTCAAAGACTGAGAGACATTTCTTGAATGAAATCCCCTTGACGGCACCATTCTCCCCAAGCACAGCCTTCGGTCCCCATCCCGGATTCAGCACAACGCCATCCTCACGAGCTTCAGTCCTCTCCTGCAATGAAGCTGGCATAATATCTTCTGTCTCAAGCGAAAGCATAGTCACATCAGATGCTCCGCTCCTCTTTGCAACTCTTGCTGCATCGATTGCGACATTTCCACCTCCGACAACAACGACCTTTCCGCTCACCTTAACATTGCCGGTATTTGCCTTGTGGAGGAAATCGATGGCCGTCGAAACACCTTCAAGGTTCTCACCTGGTATTCCCGGAAGCCTTCCTCCTTGGCAGCCTATGGCCACATAGAATGCCTTGTAGCCTTCTTCACGAAGTTGGTCTAGAGTTATGTCCTTGCCGACTTCAACACCAGTCCGTATCTCCACACCGATTTCTCTCATAATGTCGATTTCGGCGTCTATGACATTCTTCTCAAGCTTGTATGACGGAATTCCGTAGCGCAGCATTCCGCCCGGAAGTTCGTTCTTTTCGAAGACTGTAGGGTAGTAGCCCATTGTGGCAAGATAATAGGCGCAGCTCAATCCTGAAGGACCTCCTCCGATGATTGCAATCTTCTCTTTCCATCTTCCAAGATTAGATGCCACCACAATCTCAGGAACGAAACGATGCTCGGCATTAAGATCCTGGTCTGCAATGAATTTCTTTACTGCATCGATAGCGACAGGCTGGTCGATTGTACCTCTTGTGCAGGCATCCTCGCAGCGACGATTGCACACCCTTCCGCACACTGCAGGGAATGGATTCTCCCTCTTGATAAGCTCCAGAGCCTCACGATATTTTCCTTCCGCAGCTTTCTTCAGATAGCCTTGGACGGCGATGTGAGCCGGGCAGGCAGTCTTGCAAGGAGACGTACCGGTAGGGTAGCAGTTGATTCTGTTGCGGTCACGATAGTCCTCGTTCCATTTGTCTTTTCCCCATTTCACTGCATCCGGGAGTTCCTGACGCGGATATGTCTGAGGACCTTGTTTGGTGCAGAGTTTCTGACCGAGTTTCACGGCTCCTGCTGGGCAATACTCGACACATCTTCCGCAGGCGACGCATTTTTCAGGTTCCACCTCGGCTACATATGCGCTTCTGGACATATTCGGTGTGTTGAAGAGCTGTGACGTACGCAAGGCGTTGCAAATCTTGACATTGCAGTTGCAGATTGCGAAGATCTTGCCTTCTCCGTCTATGTTTGTAACCTGATGGACATAGCCGTTGTCCTCAGCCCTTTTGAGGATTTCCATAGCTTCCTCATAGGTGATGTCTCGTCCTCGCCCTGTTTCACGGCAGTAGTCTGCCATATCTCCAACTGCTATACACCAGTCGTGGTAGTCGTCAGCACAGCCTTCATCAAGTTTCTTGCGTCCGTAGCGGCAGGAGCATATGGATGCTCCGATATGGCCTTCATACTTTTTCAGCCAATATGAAATGTGTTCTATATCAATGGATTGATTCTCCATAGAGATGGCTTTCTCAACAGGTATGACATGCATTCCGATACCGGCGCCACCAGGAGGCACCATAGCTGTAACATGTTCAAGAGGGAGGAAGGTCATCCTTTCGAAAAACATGGCGAGCTCAGGATGACGGTCCATCAGTTTTTCGTTCATATTGGTGTATTCTGCAGAACCCGGAACGAAGAGCGGAACCCAATATTCGCGATCCTTCCTTTCATAGGTCGTGCCCGGAATCGGGCCGTCCTTTGTGTATTTGTCACCGTAGTCATACTCGAGTATTCCAAAGTAGGAGAGTTTGTCGAGAAGCTGGTCAAATTCTTCGTCCGTTTCGGTGTAATGTTTCTTGTGGTTCCATTCCACCAGCAGCGGATACGGTCTGTGTTCCCTTACCTTCATGAATTTGCTAGAAACAACGTCCAGGAGCAGGTCCAATGAGGCCTCTCTTGTCTTTTCGTCCATTTCATCTTCGAAGATGCAGGCAAAGCCCCAGTATTCAGGGTCATCCGTGGTGAGTCCTTTCACCTTGTTGGCGATTCTGTCAGTCACCTTTGTGACGAATTTCATCAACTTCGGGTTAGGATTCTTGTCTCCCTTATGTGCCGGGATGTACTTTTTTGAAATCTCTGGCATATTGGTTATTGTTTTATGTGGTTTTGATTTATGCTGTATGTGGTTATGCCTTCCATACTGCAACCTGTTGCTGCAGCCATTGTGCGAATTGGTCTATGCCTTCGCCTGTTTTGGCGCTTATCGGGATGACCTTGGCTGCAGGATTGCGTTTATGGATGTTTTCCTTACATTTTTCCATATCGAAATCGAAATAAGGAAGGACGTCGATTTTATTGATGAGGACCAGGTCGCAGACCGAGAACATCAGTGGGTATTTGAGTGGCTTGTCATCGCCTTCCGGGACGGAGAGAATCATCACGTTGACGCAGCTTCCTGTGTCGAATTCGGCAGGACATACAAGGTTGCCGACGTTTTCAAGAATGGCGAGGTCTATGTCAGAAAGTGGAAGATTGTCAAGACCTTGTCTTGTCATTTCTGCGTCCAGGTGGCACATTCCTCCGGTGTGAAGCTGGATGGATTCGACCCCGGTGGCTTCCTTTATTGTGATGGCATCCACATCACTGTCAATGTCGGCTTCCATCACGGCCACTTTCAGCTTGTCTTTTACCATATTGATTGTTCTGACAAGGGTGGATGTCTTTCCGCTGCCCGGAGATGACATCAGATTCAGAAGGAAAACTCCTTTTTCCTTAAGTTCGCCCCTGAGTTTGTCTGCATCTGCGTTATTGTCATCAAAAACGCTCTTTTTAATTTCGATTATCCTAACTTCATCCATTTTTCGTAACATTTTATTCAGAATCAGCATATTTGATTCAACCTTCTAAGTTATGGATAATTATTCGAATAAACAAAAATACTTTCATACAAGCATATATAAATGGTCTCATATCAATTCTTACAAGCCACAGGCATTGCAATCGAAATCCTTTCCCAATGCTAACCTTTTACAAATAAATTGAGATATACTGTGAAAAAATGCTAAATTCGCGCGGTTTTTAGTAGTGTTACAATGAAATATGTATTTCAGTTTCTGATTATTATGGTGTTTGCATTCGTCGGAGAACTGCTTCACTATTTTATCCCGCTTCCTATTCCGGCCAGCATCTACGGGATTGTGCTCCTTTTTCTTGCACTTGAATTCAAAGTCGTGAAAGTCAGTGATATTGAGCAGACTAGCTCTTTTCTGATTGCCATAATGCCGTTGATGTTTCTGCCCCCGGCTGTGGGTGTCATAGAATCTTGGGACCTGATTCGCGGGGCCTGGTTCCCTTATGTCGTCGTGACTGTAGTCAGCACGGTATTCGTTATGGCCGTGTCAGGAAGGGTTACTCAGAGGATTATTAGAAAAGGAGGCAGAAAATGAAAGAGTTGATTGAAAGTTCAGTATTCATTGGTGTACTGATAAGTCTGGCATCTTATGGCTTGGGAGTGTGGCTCAGGAAGAAGACCGGTATGTCATTTATGAATCCTCTCCTCATTTCCATCATTCTGGTGATAGTCTTCCTTTCATTGACAGGAGTAAGTTATCAGACTTATGCTGCAGGGGCTAATTCCATCAGTTATCTTCTCACCCCAGCGACCATCTGTCTTGCTGTGCCGCTTTACCAGCAGTTCAATTTGTTGAAAAAGAACTGGAAAGCCGTCATTGCAGGAATAGTCTCAGGTGTGGTGTCAAGTCTGGTGTGTATACTTCTCCTGGCTTTGCTGTTCAAATTTGACCACCAGACCTATGTCACCTTCCTTCCAAAATCCATCACAACGGCCATTGGGTTGGGAGTTGCAGACGAATTGGGAGGCTATGTGTCTCTGGCTGTGGTTGTTATCGTCATCACCGGCGTTATCGGCAATGTCATAGCAGAAGGAGTTTTGAAGCTTTTCAAAATTGAAGAGCCGATAGCCAAAGGCGTTGCAATCGGCTCCAGTTCCCACGCCGTAGGAACTGCCAAGGCTATGGAAATAGGCCAGATAGAAGGAGCGATGAGTAGTCTGTCAATAGTCGTATGTGGTCTGCTCACCGTAGTGGGAGCCTCCATCTTCTCTCACTTCCTCTAGAATTTCCATTCAAATCCCAAGCAATTTTTTATTTATAAATTCCTAAATTATTATTTGAGGATTACTAAATTTGCGGGATTTAATTAATACACTAAAACGAAAATGTTTATGAAGAAATTGATTTTTGCTTTTGCTGCGGCGATATTGTCGCTGTCGGCTTTCGCTCAGGATAACTTCAATCCAACTCCGAAGGATGGCAACGAGAGGGTTATCCTCCACGCCTGGTGCTGGTCATTCAACTCGATCAGAGAGAATATGGATAAGATTGCCCAGGCTGGATTTACGACCATCCAGACTTCACCTGCACAGCTTTGTGTCACTCAGACCAAAGGAGACAAAGGTGGCGGGAACCAGTTATATGGCCACGGACGGTGGTATTATGTATATCAGCCTACTGACTGGAAAATTGGAAACTATCAGATGGGAACCCGCGAGGACTTGGTCGCCCTTTGCGCTGAGGCTGAAAAATATGGTATCAAGGTCATCGTGGATGTATTGCCAAACCATACATCTATTGATGACACAAGAGTCGAAGATGCGCTTGATGATGCGGTCGGAGGACACGAGAATCTTTATCACGCCAATGGATTCAATGAAATCTCGGATTACAATGACCGTATGCAGTGCACTACCGGACAGATGGGAGGACTACCTGACGTCAATACGGAAAATCCTGATTTTCAGTACTATTATATGACCTATGTCAATGACCTGATTGCTTGTGGAGTGCGTGGATTCAGATACGATACTGCAAAGCATATCGGACTCCCGTCAGATCCCGTAGATCCGAAATCCAAGGAAAATGATTTCTGGCCGGTTGCCCTGGGATATAAGGCAGTCAAGGGACTGACGCTGACCGTGCCTGAGGATGGACTGTTCATCTATGGTGAGGTGCTTCAGGACAGGAATGTAAAGGAAGTGGAATATGGACAGTATATAGACCTTACTGCCAGTTCATATGGGTACGTAGTCCGAAACATCCTTAATGCAAGTAACTGGGGTGCAGACAATTGGGATAATTGGTGCCACCCTGTTGCTCCGTCACATCTTGTAACCTGGGTGGAAAGCCACGATACTTACTGCAATGCGCACGAGTCAGCTGGTATCTCCTGTGACAAAATCCGTCAGGGATGGGCATTCCTTGTTGCACGCCGCTACGGTCAGCCTCTTTTCTTCTCCCGTCCGGACGGAAGTTCCGCAGAAAATGTTTGGGGCAATAACATCGTCGGGGCACGTGGAAACGATGAATTCTTCCATCCTGAGGTTGTGGCAGCCAACAAATTCAGAAAGGCGATGCTTGCTGAAGACGAGACCATTACCCTGAATGAGGACAAGACCGTCGTGGCTGTGAACAGAGGCAAAAGGGGAGCTATGGTAATCAATATCACAGAAAATGAAATCCCTGTTTCCATCAAGACAAATCTTCCGGACGGAAAATATGTGGATGATGTGCATAACAATACATTCAGAGTGAAAAAGGGCATACTCACCGGCACCTTAGCACCGACTTCCTCTTATGCACTTTATAAGAAATAATCAATGTTGTTTCGATGATAGAATATAACTTTGACAGACAGATCGACAGGCGTGGCACTGGAGCCCTAAAGACAGATGCGCTCCAGGCCCGCTATGGCAATGCGGATTTGCTTCCTCTTTGGGTTGCGGATATGGATTTCGAGACGCCGCCATTCATAATTGATGCTCTTCGCAAACGTCTTGAACATCCTATACTCGGCTATACGATTGAACCTGAAGATTATTGGCAGGTGGTCAAGGAATGGATCTGGTCCCATCACGGGTGGAATGTCGAATGTGAGTGGCTTCGTTACATCCCCGGCATTGTCAAGGGTATTGGTATGGTAATCAATGCTTTCCTCAAACCGGATGAAAAGGTCATCATCCAGCCTCCTGTCTATCATCCTTTCCGCCTTGTCCCAGAAGGAAACCATCGTGAGGTTGTGTATAATCCATTGATAGAGAATAGCGATGGAAGCTATTCGATGGATTTTGATAACCTGGAGTCGGTATGCGATGAAAAATGTCGTCTGCTCATCCTTTCGAATCCCCACAATCCTGCGGGCATTCTATGGGATGCTGATACCTTGCGCCGTCTGGCATCATTCTGTCATTCGCACGGAATAATTGTCATTTCTGATGAAATCCACTGCGATATGGCTCTCTGGGGTCTTAGGCACATACCATTTGCCACGGTGAGTCCTGAGGCTGCTGCCTGCAGCATTACTTTTGCTGCCCCATCGAAAACTTTCAACATTGCAGGCGTGGTAAGTTCTTATTCCGTCGTCCCGAATCCGGAACTGAGGGAACGTTTCTATTTCTATCTGAAAGCTAACGAATACGATGATGCCCCTATTTTCGCTCCTATAGCGACAATAGCTGCATATAAAGAAGGAGAGGAGTGGCGTCGTCAAATGTTGTCCTATGTTGAAGGCAATATAGAAGAAGTCATTTCATATTGCAATGATAAGATTCCTTCTATCAAGCCTTTACGTCCGCAGGCCTCTTTTCTTGTATGGCTGGATTGCAGAGGACTAGGTCTTTCTCACGATGAGCTTGTGGACCTTTTTGTCAGGAAGGCCGCCTTGGCGCTGAATGACGGAGCGATGTTCGGCGAGGCTGGTTCTGGCTTTATGAGATTAAATGTAGGATGTCCACGTGCTACAATCCGCACTGCCCTTGAGAGGCTTTCCGCCGCCATATCAGGCAGCCTGCCAGCATAACTCAATTAATTGCTGTGCTTCGGACTGGTTTTGCTGTAGCTGACGATGATTACTCCTGCAAAAACAAGAATCGCTGATAGCACTTTCTGCCAGGTGAGTGTGTCCATTCCGATACATATGCTGATTGCTGTTGCTATTATAGGCTGGATATATGCATAAAGGCTCACAAGAGTCGGATGCAGTCTTTTCTGCCCATATGGGATGAGGTAGTAACTTATGAATGTTGCAAAAAAGACTAGAAATCCAAGTTCGAGAAGTATTTTTGAGGGAATTTCTCCCCAGTCAAGTCTGAAGATTTCTCCGCAGGTGAATGGAAACGACATCAGGGTAGAGAAAAGGAAAATCCATTTCATAAAGGTACATACGCTGTATTTGCTGATGAGCGGTTTGAATATTCCAAGGTAGAGAGCAAAGCTCAATCCATTGACTATCAGCAGCAATATGCCCTGAATGGAATTCTCCATAACTCCTGATGCCCTCATCCCTCCGAGTACCAGCAGCATCATTCCTCCGAAACTGATCAGTACTCCGGTGACCTTCTTGAGTGTGATAGGCTCCTTGATTGCCACGGCGGCGATGAACATCGTATAGATTGGAGAAAGCGAACTGACAATGGAGCTTGTCATCGGAGTTACCTGTGGAATTGCCATCAAAAACGACAATTGACAGCAGAAATATCCAAGGAAAGATGCAAGGAATATTTTGATATAGTCTTTCCTATCCACTTTTTCCTTCGGCTGAAAGAGTGAAATCAGCCAGAAAAGCGTGCAGGCACACACCGACCTTATCGAGAATAAGGCTAGTGGGGAGAAGGTGTGACTGCTGGTCAAGTCCTTGCAAATCACTATGTTAAGTCCGAATATGGCATAGGCCATAAAACAAGCCGCGTGTCCTGCGGCCTTATTTGTGATTTCAATCATGCTGCAAAGATATATCAATCAGTTGTCATAATCAATTCTTAATTTGTATCTTTGTCTTAATAGTCATATTTTTAGAAGATTCTCTGTGCAGTATCCTGAAAATTATCTATTTTTGCGATTAGATATTTAAATTCTATTGTTATGAGTAAGTATGTTTGTGATGTATGCGGATGGGAATATGACCCTGAAGTAGGTTATCCTGAAGGCGGTATCGCTCCTGGTACCCCTTGGGAGGATGTTCCTGAGGATTTCCTCTGCCCTTTGTGTGGAGTAGGAAAGGATCAGTTCTCAGCTGAGTAATAGCTTTTTAAAAAGGATTTGATACAGCCTTCAGGCAGCTGTCTGGGGGCTGTGTCTTTAGTTATTATTTGAGGATTACTTAATAGAGCAAGATGATATACTATTACTCCGGTTGCGGAAACAGCCGCTTTGTGGCAAAGAGTCTTTCAGAGGCTTTGGGAGAGGAACTGCGGTTCATCCCGGACCTGATTGACAAGGGAATTAAGGAGTTTGATTGTGAGGGCGGGCTCCTTGGTTTCGTTTTCCCGGTTTATGCCTGGAATGTTCCGACTCTTGTACGGGATTTTATAAAGAACGCCTGTTGGAAAGGAAAACCGGAATATGTCTGGTTCGCATGTACTTGTGGTGACAATATTGGATTTACAGACAGAGAGTTCCGTAAAATTATGGCATCAGTTTCTCTTGAACTGAATGCTTGTTTCACCTTCCAGATGCCGGAAACTTACCTCTGTTTTCCAGGCTTCAGCCTTGACACTGAAGAGAATGCAAAATTGAAAAATGATGCAGTCAAGGAAAAAATTTCGATTGTTGCAGATCAGATTCGAAACAAACAGACTGTCTTAGACCTTATCCCAGGTAAACACCCCTGGATCAATACCCATATCATTGGCTCACTGTTCAAACTTACTATTTCAGACTCGGCTTTCCATACTACTGATGACTGCATAGGTTGCGGAGTATGTGAGCGTTCCTGTCCTGTCCACAACATCACGATGGAGATTCAGAAACCTTCTTCAGAAGGTGGTCAGGATGGACAAATGAAGGAGACAGTCGTAAAGCGTCCGAAGTGGAACGGGAACTGCCTCCAATGCATGGCCTGTTACCATTATTGCCCGAAGAATGCTGTCCAGTACGGCAGACTGACAGCCGGCAAAGGGCAGTACTACTTTAAATAGCTGATAATCAAATAAATAATATGGATTTGTCTGCCTGTTTGAGCATCGTCCCTATCAATATGTTTGTCTTCTGAGTGTGCGGTAGAAATTGAAAAGTTCCAGGCAACTCTGGCGTTCAACCTCAGTCATAAAGCCTTCGAGTTTGTCCCTGCCTCCGAATATCTTGTCAAATTTGTCATCCCTGAAACCTATCAGGCCGTTGTCTTCAATGGTACAGCCGTAATAGATTTTGTCGATATTTGCCCACATACAGGCACACAGGCACATATGGCAAGGTTCTCCGGTCGTATAGATTGTACATCCTGACAAATCATAGGTGTGCAGTTTCATCCCTGCCGCCCTCATGGCTTCAATCTCACCGTGAGCAGTAGCATCGTTATTAAGCAATACCCGGTTGTGACCGGTTGCAATTATCTCTCCATCTTTGACAATAACAGATCCGAACGGCCCTCCGTGATTGTTCAATATACCAGTTCTGGCTTCCTCGATGGCCAGTTTCATATATTTTTTGTGAATCTCTTCCTCTTTCATATTCCTATATTCATTTTTTTGCAGGTGACGAAAATACAAAATATTTCTTAGTAATCCTCAAAAAATATACTGCATCATCTTTAAAAATCTGATTCTAATCTGACGCAACTTATTTTTTTTCATCTTACTATGAAGAAATATAGATTGAATTGGAAATTTTGTAACTTCGCATTTTTGGAAAACAGCAGTCAAGATGGACACGATATCACCTTTTTCAAGACCTTTGTATGTAATGGCCAAGCCGGCAGGCCCGAGCTGTAATCTTGCATGCGACTATTGCTATTATCTGGAAAAGAACAATCTGTACAAGAAGGATTTGAAGGCCGGAGTGTTCGAAATGAGCGAAGATCTTCTGGAACTGTATATCAGTCAGTATATTGAGTCCCAGACCATCCCTCAGGTCCTTTTTACCTGGCACGGTGGCGAAGCCTTGATGCGGCCCCTGTCATTTTATAAGAAGGTTATAAGTCTCCAGAAGAAATATGCCCGTGGGCGTCAAATTGACAATTGTATCCAAACCAACGGAACATTGCTGAATGATGAATGGTGCCAGTTCTTCCGCGACAATAAGTGGCTTGTGGGAGTGTCCATTGACGGACCGGAACGATTTCATGACCGTTACCGTCACAATATCAAGGGCAAGCCGTCATTTTCCAAGGTGATGAAAGGAATAGAACTCCTGAACCGTTATGGCGTGGACTGGAATGCCCTTGCAGTGGTCAACGATTTCAATGGAGATTATCCGCTTGAATTCTATCATTTCTTTAAGGATATTCGTTGCAGGTATATCCAGTTCACTCCGATTGTAGAGAGGATAATGGCTCATTCAGACGGTCGTCATCTGGCCTGTCCTGCCGACAGAATTGATTTGCCTCTAGCACCTTTTTCCGTGAAGCCGAAACAATGGGGCGATTTCCTTTGTGCAATCTTCGATGAATGGGTGTATAATGATGTCGGTCAGTACTATATCCAGCTTTTTGATTCTACATTGGCCAACTGGGTAGGGGAGCAGCCGGGAGTCTGTACTATGGCCAGGACCTGCGGACATGCTGGAGTAATGGAATATAACGGGGATGTCTATACTTGTGACCATTTTGTTTTTCCGCAGTACAAACTTGGCAATATCCGTGAGAATACCCTCATAGAAATGATGTACAGCGAGAGGGAACAGTCATTTGGCGATGCAAAATTGAACTCGCTTCCACGCCAATGCCGTGAGTGCCAATATCTTTTCGCCTGCAACGGCGAATGTCCGAAGAATCGTTTTGTCCAAACCTCCGATGGAGAAGCCGGACTAAACTATCTGTGTGAGGGCTATTATCAATTCTTCGACCACGTTGCCCCGGCGATGGATTTTATGAAACGTGAACTTCTGGCCCACCGTGCCCCGGCCAATATAATGACTGCCTTGCGTGAAGGTGACTAAAAAGTCAGTTTCTTAGTCACCTTCATCGTTTTTCTTCGAAAAACTGACCTTCCTAACCCCCGTAGACTATCGTCTACGACCCCTATTAGGGGTATCTCGAGCCTACTCGGCTCGGTCGCTTCGCGACTGGATTAGTTTTTAGTCGTCCTTCCTCTTTAGCGTGAAATCAAATTCGAGGCCGCCTTCAGGCGGAATCAGTGCAGATATCTTACCACCGTGGAACTGCACTGCGTTCCTTACAACCGACAGTCCAAGACCGCTGCCGACATCGTCGCGGTAATCAGTGCTGGAGGCGGCATCAATCCTGAAAAAACGCTCAAAGATGCGTTCAAGCATAGCTGGATTCACGCCCTTGCCGCTGTCCTTGTACATCACTCGTATCATTCCATCATCAGCATTCTCCGAACGGACAGTTATCATCGTATCCTTGCCGGCATATTTGCAACTGTTCTCTACAAGATTCCTGAATATTGCATATACAAGGCTAGGGCTGCCCGTTATCTTGCTGTCGTCCCCAATCAGATTGACAGCTGCTATCCCGTACTCGCGCATTTTTTCGCTGAACTCATCCAGAACTCCTGCGAGAATATCCTTTAAGTTAAGTTCTTCAACTTTAATGAGTTCCGGGGCTTCTTCTATCTTGGTAACAATGGCGATGTCCCTCAGAAGGTCAGAGAGCCTCAAGGATTGAAGATATGCCCTTTGAATGAAAAGCTTCTGTCTTTCGCCATCCAGATCTTCACAATCAACAAGCGCTTCAAGATAGCCCCTCATACTGCTGACCGGAGTGCGGAGTTCGTGAGCAATGTTGTGAGTCATCTCGTGCTTCATCCTTCTGTTTTCCTTTTTCTCACTCTCCACTTTTGCAAGGGCATCTTCCAACTGTTTGTAATTCTTCAGCATAGCCAAACCGATGGCCACAAGTACGGCCAGAAGGAGCACTACTGAAATAAGAAGATGAAAGGTGTTTGGACGCAGGAAGTGCTTGATATCCAGCTCGTAAGGAAGCGCTATCCTTATCGTGCAATCTTCGTAGGCTTTGGCAAGATAGCAGTATTCCCTCTGGTTGGTTTCGGATTTTCTTATTGCCCAGCCGCTGTTGCCGTCCAGAGAACTGATGATTTCTGGTCTGTCACTATGGTTGGAGTCAATGTCCTGTGTATCAGAATCATATATGACTGTACCTTCTCTGGTGAGTATGGTCAGCCTGATGTCCTGGTCTTTCGGAAGTGTTGAATATACCCTTTCTCCGTCGATTGGGGTTCCATAGAAACTTATAGCTTCTTTTGCAAGGTCTGCCATTCCTTCCATCTTTGTGGCAAGGATGGATTTCTTGTAATTTTTTTCAATCCTGATTTCATATATGGTGGCCGCCAGGACGAAGATACCCAGCACAGCTCCCAGATATATGAGCAGCATTTGCTTGTATGAATATCTTAACTTTCTCATATTTTATTACTTAACCAGGTATAAGCGTATATCCGAAGCCGTTCCGGCTGACCAGAAGGTCTTTGTAGGGACCTAGTTTGGTGCGGATATGGGCAATGTGAACATCAATTGTCCTGTCAATCACATATGGAGCATCGACCCAGAGTTCCCTGATCAGGTCACTGCGGCTGAAATAACTGCCTTGGTTCCGTATCAGAAAGGCGAGGATGTCGAATTCTTTCCTTGAGAAAAGGATAACCTTGCCATCCAGGGTAGCAGTACTGCTTTCTATATCAATGACTAACGGCCCGCATTCATATTTTGTGGGCATAGGTGGTGATGTCCTCTTGAGCACTGCCTTAACCCTCGCAAGAAGTTCTGCACGGGAGAAGGGTTTTGCTATATAATCATCCCCTCCTGATTTGAACCCATTTAAAACATCTTCTTCGGAGCTTCTTGCCGTAAGGAAAATAATAGGAACGTGAGAATCAGCTTCTCTTATTGTTGAGGCCATTTCAAATCCTGACATTCCCGGGAGCATTACATCCAAAAGTATAAGGCTGGTACTTTGAGTCAGTTTTTCAAGGCCTTCTTCTGCGGTGGATGCTTCCACCGTTCTGTATCCCGCTCTTTCCAAATTGAAAGACAGGATTTCACGGATATCCCGTTCGTCTTCTACAATTAAAATTTCTTCCATCGGTGCAAAGATAATCAGTCTTATGTTAAAGAAGTGTTAAGCCGATGTTAATTCTTTGTTAATTTATTGATTATCCGTATCCAAACCCTTTCAAGCCTGAAGAAATAGCCTCAAATTTGCCCGCGAAATCAATTTTTCAAGAATAATGATAGCACAGATTTTCACTCTTCTCGGAGCTCTTGCAATGTTTCTCTATGGAATGAATATGATGAGCTCCGGTATTCAGAAAGCTGCAGGAAACCGCCTCCGTTCCCTTCTCGGAGCAATGACATCCAACCCGTTCAAAGGTGTTCTTACCGGCCTTGGAATAACTGCAATAATTCAGTCATCAAGTGCCACTACCGTGCTGGTAGTCAGTTTTGTAAGTGCCGGTCTGCTGACTCTCAAGCAGGCAATCGGTGTGATAATGGGAGCCAATATCGGTACTACGGTCACTGCCTGGATCATTTCCATTCTTGGTTTCAAATTTGATATAGCCGTCCTGTCAATCCCACTGTTTTTCTTTGGCTTCATCTTGATGCAGTTGAAGAAGGACAAGTACCACAATATTGGCGAGTTCATCATAGGCTTCTCACTGCTTTTTCTTGGCCTTTCACTCATCAAATCATCGGTTCCGGATTTGAAAACTACTCCTGAGGTACTCTCTTTCATCCGCAACTGGACCAGCTGGGGCTTTGGCAGCGTTCTGATTTTCGTGGTTTTCGGAACCGTGCTCACTCTTGTGCTTCAATCTTCCAGCGCGACTATGGCAATAACCTTGATTATGCTGAATGAAGGATGGATTCCGTTCGAAATGGGTGCCGCAATGGTACTGGGAGAAAACATCGGTACTACCATCACGGCGAATGTGGCTGCAGCAATGGGAAATGTCAATGCCAAGCGAACGGCTATGACACATACCATTTTCAATATATTCGGAGTCATCTGGGCCTTAGCTCTCTTCCGCCCGTTTGTCACCCTTGATAAAACCGTGGTAGGTTGGATAGGGGAGTTCAATCCTCTTGTTGGTCTGTCTATGTTCCACACCCTTTTCAATACCATCAACACCCTCCTTCTTGTCTGGTTTATTCCTCAGCTTGAAAAACTGGTGATCAAGATATTGCCGGAAAAGAAGAAATCAGGAGAGGATAAATATGAACATATCCGCTACATCAGTGCTGGTCCGGTTGCAACTCCGGAGCTTGGGGCAACGATGGCATTGATGGAAACTGCTCATTTTGCTACGATTTCGTCAAAAGAGGTCCAATTGATTGAGGATGCTCTCGAGAATCTTGGGAATGATGATTTCGAGGAACATCGTGCGCGTCTTGTGAAATATGAGGTGATATCTGATAATATTGAAAAGGAGGTTGCCTCCTTCCTTGGAAGACTTACCGAGGAGGAAGTGAGTGTAAGTACATCCAAGATGATAAAGGCCTTATACAGAATCAATTCCGAACTTGAAAGCCTTGGCGACAGTGGGGAGAGCATCAGCCGTATCCTGTCAAGGATCAAAGGTCTTGGGGCTCCGCTTTCTCAAGAGCGTCGAAGAGGGATTTCTCATATGCTTACAGCTTTGAGAAGTGCCTATCAGACGATGATTGGCAACATCAACTCAATGAACAGTTCTTCTGACAGTTCGCGTCCTGACTTGAACCGAGCAAATGATGATGAAAAGGCCATAAATTGCTTACGCGACCGTCTTCGTGATGAAGAGTTCTCGCGCATTGAAAGATGCGATCTTACTGAAGAGGAATATGCTTTCAGTACCCTCTACCTTGACACTGTAGCAGAACTGGAGAGGATGGGTGACTATATCATCAACATCTCCGAAGCGCTGGATACGGCAACGAGGTCATAATATATATCATTGAAATATTCTCAAACAATGCTATAAGCATTTTCTTTGGTAGGGGATTCCTGAGCAGGAGGTCCCCCTGCTGCTATTTTGGACCTGAGTGTGCTACTATTATTTATGACGGGATTTTGAGTTCACACATTATTACGCTTAGGTTGGGCATTATTCCTTTATTCGCGAATCGATTATTATTGTTACCGGGCCGTCATTGACAAGGGCGCATTGCATATCTGCACCGAAAACGCCTTTCTGTACCGGTCTGGCTGTTATCTCTGAGAGACGGGTGCAGAACTTGTCATATAGGGGAACAGCCAACTCGTGACCTGCTGCCCGTATGTAGGATGGCCGGTTACCTTTCTTTGTGGAAGCAGTGAGGGTAAACTGCGATACGGCAAGTAATTGCCCATTCGCATCAACCACATTGCGGTTCATCACGCCATTTTCGTCATTGAAAATGCGGAGTCCGGCAGCCTTTGCCGCCAACCATTCCATATCAGTCTCAGTGTCGCCATTCTCCACACCGACAAGGATAAACAGCCCCTGCCCGATGGTGGATACTGTCTTGCCGTCAATGGTGACAGACGCTTCCTTTACTCTCTGTATTACAAGTCTCATTGCGGTAGTCTTAAGCTCTTATTTTGGGACAACTTCTCTAGTCAAACAACACTCTGGGATTCATATTGCCAGGGCTGCGCCAATCGATGCCGAATTTTCTGAGTGCAGCCTTCCGTTCGCTCCAGAATCCGAAGCACCATCCCATACCGCGAGGCACATCCCGGAGATTCTCGTATGCAATGCGGTCAGCCTCGTCTATGACTTCTTCCCAACGCGCCGTCCACTCCACAGGGTCACGTTTGAGATGGCCTGTCTGAGGTATTTCATCAAGGCGACCCTCATCGGCAAGTGCTATGCAGTTTGAAAGTTCATCAATCTCATCGCGGACGTCTTCAGTAATGCCAAGTTCGTGACCATTGAGGGCCTCTATATATCTCAGCACGGACAATTGTATTCTCAACAGTCTCAGTTTTAGGCGAGGATGGTCGTAAATCTGTTCCAGCATCTCCTTGTTCAGACTGTATAGAGTATTGACCAGGTGCTCATAACCTTTCAATATTTCAGCGGCATCAGCATATTTGCGTGCCAATTCAGCAACCATCCAAGGACTTTTGTAGTCTTCCATCGCTTCCTTTGCCTGCTTCACGCACTCAGTACAGGTTTTCAGCAGCTCATCAGGATTATTCGATGAAGTCTGACTGCTTTTATATTCCGGCACCACTATGTCAGGGTCGTCATACCCGGTCCAGCA
Organism: uncultured Bacteroidales bacterium; assembly: GCA_945870315.1. Classification (GTDB taxonomy): domain Bacteria; phylum Bacteroidota; class Bacteroidia; order Bacteroidales; family UBA932; genus Cryptobacteroides. Next base: position 5,145 of record CAMBRR010000014.1, on the reverse strand, counting down.
ATCTTCCTCAATTTCAGGGTCGTCATAATCTTCGCCTCCGAATTCCTGTTCATAACGTGGCAGATAGAACTCTTCGATGACCGCTGCATGATGTGTCAGAAAACCATTCTTATAGCCGCGTATCAAAGTCTCAAGTGTTTCACATCCAAGCACATAAGCGCGGTAAGCACATTCATAGCCAAATTCTTCACCATATTTCTCAGGCGCAGTGCCATCCTCAAGAATCATCCGGCTGAGGCTTTCATATCCGTAAGCTGAGCGTTTTGTGGCGCTTTCAGCATAGAGTTGCCAGGCCTTTTCATAGTCCTGTTCCAATCCATACATTCCTTCCTCATAATATGAGCCAAGTAAATATGCGGCATCACCATCACCCATAGATGAAGATAAAACCAGCTGTTCGACAAGGAGTTTGCTGATCTGAGTCTTTGTTTCATCGTCCATGGCATCGAAAGCCTCAGGAGTAATAAGTATTGATGTCTCCAGATATGCAGAAGCGGAACCGGCGTCCTGTCCTTGACTCATGATTTCGGAAAAACGTTCATAATCAACTATAGTGCCCTCATCGTTACAGCAGGTCAGGAGTGCCAGATTGAAAAATGACTCGCTTTCTCCCTTTCGGGTAGCTGTCTGGTAGTCAGCTGCGGCTTCTTCCTTCATTCCGAGTTTTTCCTTTGCCATAGCCATCAACCTGTAATAGTAAGGATCTGGTTCATCATTGCATTCCTTGAGATACCTGTCAATGATATTTAGTGCCTTTTTTGGATCGGGCCTAACTCCATCAGAGCCTAAAATCATTTCGTGGAGTTTATGCTGTGCGGCTCGTTCGCTGCCTTCTTCCAGAGCCTGTTCCATGTAGTTTCTGTAGCGCCTTATGTCAACCTCGCCGAAATCACAGTCCCGCCAGGAAAATGCAAGCTGCATACGGGCATCTGCGATGCCGGCTTCCATTGCGAGTGTGTAGTATTTCTCGTAAATGTTCACTGAGTCCGCTTCCAGGACAAGGACATCGTGCAGCCTGGCGTATGCATATTGCATATAAGGGTTGCCGCCATCTGCAAGTTCCCGAATTTTGTCGATGTCATCTAATAGATTGATTATATGGCTTTTATGATTCGCGATACGCAGGAACATTGTCTGGCACCATGTGTCAGTCATCACATTTTCAGCAGCCGCCCAGAAAGCATCGGCTGACTTGTACTCGCAGAAGAGCTGTTGTATCTTGTCAGTCATTTTCATATATGATTAGTTCCACAAATATAGTAATTGTTAAAAAATAACCTGTGCTTCCTAAGCCGGAGAACCGGAAAAGAGGAAGCCGGGACGGCCAAAGAAATCAATATAGTCTAATTGATTGGGAAAACATTATTCAATTATGACAATAATGTCTAAAACCTTGTATCATGAAAACAAAAGATCCGGACACCAAAAGTTACCGTGTAATAGCATAAGAATAATGTTTATCTTTAGTTTAGTCCACTAAGATCAAGATTGAAGGTAATATTTTTAACTTGCTCCTTATTGGATCTGCGGATTTTCTGATGAAATTGCCAGAGAACTGTCAGAGTGAAATGGTATAAAATGTACCTTTGAAGGGATTCTAGAACATTTTCGTGACATCACGAAAATGTTCTTTGTTCATATAAAACCAAAGAGCAGAATACTCCTTAAAAAGACTAAACCCGCATGTTCGATTGCTCAGGGACATACGGGGATTCCAATGCAGATATACGTCTATTTCTCAAGTTATAAAAGAATGAGAAAATACTATTAACCCCACAACACAGAAACACATGCGATTTAATGTAAAAACGGCCTCTGAAGGTCCTGTGGGACATTTTCGTGACGCCACGAAAATGTCCCCAACAGTTGTTAAAAACTTTTTTATTTGGATAGATGGCGTATATGAAAATATTCTGTAATTTTGACAAAAATAAGGGAACATGGATAGAAATACTATTATAGAATACAAGTCATCCTTCGACTCGATTGCTACATTCATCGAAGGAGAATACAAAGAACAAGTAGAAATCTGGTTTGCAAGAGATCTGCAGGCCGTTTTAGGTTATAGTAGATGGGAGAACTTCCAGACAGCAATCAAAAGGGCTGTTGAATCATGCCACTCGCAAGGCATCAATATAGATGATCATTTTCGTGAGGTCACGAAAACGATCACTCTCGGTAATGGCGGAGTACGTGAGGTTCAAGATTATATGCTCACAAGATATGCTTGCTATCTGATTGCTCAGAATGGTGACCCGCGAAAGGAACAGGTTGCATTCGCACAGAGTTACTTTGCCGTGCAGACCAGAAAGGCAGAACTCATCGAAGAACGATTGAAACATCTGTCTAGACTTGAAACACGTGACAAACTGCGTGCATCTGAAAAACAGCTTTCTCAGAACATCTACGAAAGAGGTGTTGACGACAAAGGATTTGGTCGCATCCGCTCAAAAGGCGATGCTGTCCTTTTCGGCGGACACACAACCGAGGACATGAAGCGAAGGCTCGGAGTAAAGGACAATAGACCATTGGCAGACTTCCTCCCTACTCTTACTATCGCTGCAAAGAACCTTGCCACTGAAATGACCAACTACAATGTAGAGAACAAGGATCTTTACGGAGAAAGAGCCATCACAACCGAACACATGCAGAACAACGAAAGTGTGAGGAAGATGCTGGGAGATCGAGGAATCAAGCCGGAAGAACTACCTCCTGCAGAGGACATCAAGAAGTTGGAAAGACGAGTTGCATCAGAACAGAAGAAGATAGAAAAGACATCTGCAAAGCTTCCGAAAATCAAAAAAGAATAATTTTGACCAACAACAAATGTTTATAAACATAAGCTATTCAAGTCCATGTCAACAACATCAGGCATGGACTTTTTGTTTATACCTGTAACTCATAAGACTGTGGAATAATCAAAAAGTATTGACATGGCCTTCTGAGTAGCCCATATCGTTTCGTCTTTATATAGCACCTGAACTCCATCTTCCTTGCCGTCAAGGACGAAAGTCAGGAATTCAGCTGTACTGTTTCTTATATGTAAATTCTTCTTCATACCTTACAAATGTATGATTTTTTTTGATTTGATATACATTACACACTCTTTACAATCTCGACTCTCATACCAAGAGCATTTGTATATTCATTTCTGCAAATTTATCATAAAGTTTCTATTATAGGTTCATAATAAGCTATCACTTGCGATACTTGAATAATATTTTATAGATTTGCATGTTAAAAATTAAAGGCAGACAGACAGTGTCTGACCTGATTCCCGGCAAACTTATAGCCGGCAAAGGCCAGTATCACTTTTAATAAATAACTGATAAACATACAATTTTATGGTAAAACACATAATTCTCTGGACGCTCAAAAGTGAGCTTTCCGATACTGAAAAGGAGACAATCAAGGCGGGGATCAAAGAAGGACTTGAGGGACTTGTAGGGAAGGTTCCCGGACTGCTTGATGTGAAGGTCCAGACTGCCGGGAGACTTTGTTCTTCAAATGCTGACGTGATGCTTGACTGCACCCTTGAATCGGAGGAGGCACTCAAGGCTTATGCCGTTCATCCGGCCCATGTTGAAGTTGCAAACACAAAGGTACGCCCATTTACGGCACTGCGCAGCTGCCTTGATTTTGAGATTTAGTAACAGGCCTTTCTCTAAATGCTATGACTGATTTGTGGATACTGCTTATTCCTCTGGCCGGTACGGTGATTGGAGCCTCCTGTGTGCTGTTTTTGAAGGATGGCATCAGCCGGAGTGTTGAGAGAGCTCTGTCCGGTTTCGCAGCCGGAGTCATGGTTGCCGCTTCAATCTGGAGTCTGCTCATTCCTTCGATGAATCATGCGGAAGGGATGGGAAAATGGGCCTTTGTCCCTGCTGTTGTGGGTTTCTGGGCTGGAATATTGTTCCTGTTGCTTCTGGATCATATAATCCCGCATCTGCACAATCATGGTACCGAGGATGAGGGACCGAAGACTAAACTCAAACGCCGGACCAAGCTGATACTTGCAGTTACCCTCCACAATATCCCGGAGGGAATGGCCGTCGGTGTCACCTATGCCGGATGGATGGCGGGAGATTCGGTAATTACATTGACAGGAGCCCTGGCTCTTGCAATAGGTATAGCCATCCAGAATTTCCCGGAGGGAGCAATCATTTCAATGCCTCTTCGTGCAGACGGATTGTCCCGGAGAAAATCCTTTCTCTATGGTGCCTTGTCCGGAATCGTTGAACCGCTGGGAGCCCTGCTGACAATTGCCATTGCTTCATCAATCATCCCGTTCCTGCCATATTTCCTCAGTTTTGCAGCTGGAGCAATGATTTATGTCGTTGTGGAAGAGCTCATCCCGGAGATGTCATCGGGCAGCCATTCCAATGTCGGCACTATAATGTTTGCCGTTGGATTCTCCCTGATGATGGCCCTAGACGTCGCTTTGGGTTAATTTTTACCATTTGAGGATTACTTAGCTATGGAATACTTGTCAAAACAACGTTACGATGAAATTATGGCCGAGTTGAACTACCTTGTCGACGAGGTCTATCCAAATGTGAGGGAAAATCTTGCGGAGACAGCTTCGCAAGGCGACCGGAGCGATAATGCAGGCTATCGTGAAGCAAAGCGGATGCAGGCTAAGACCATAAGCCGGATACGTTTCCTGCAGAAGATTCTGGAGCATTCCCGGGTTATTGACCCTGAAGCCCTTCCCAAAGACAGGGTTTGTCTTTTGAGTGTGGTCGAATTTACGAATCTTGACACGAATGTCAAGATGAAATACGAAATCGTAAGCCCACACGAGATGAACCTGGAGGCGGGAAAGATTTCGCTGAATTCGCCGATAGGAGCCGCTCTGATGGGTAAAACGGTTGGAGAAATTGCTGAGGTTCGCGTCCCCTCCGGAACATTGCGTCTGAGAATCGACTGTATCTCCCTATGTGTTTGAGCTGGTGCGATGTCCGCTCAACTGGCCGCTCAGTATCCTGCATACTTGGCCAGTTTGAATCTGCATAAGGCTGATGGTACTCCACTTATGGGAGATAACCACCCTATAGTTCCCAGTAATTAGTGACCTTGCGCATTTTTTCAGAACATATACTTTGTATGTTACAATGTATATAAGAGGGCACGGCATCCGCGCAG
>CAMBRR010000013.1 GCA_945870315.1 uncultured Bacteroidales bacterium | reverse complement strand
TCTTACGCCGGAATAATCCGCGCCCTCTTCCGCGCAGACTCCGATGAGGTCTCAAAAACTGGCCAGAAGATGAAACGGTCCATCCTCAGACGCCCCAGGCAGGTGGACAAGGTCTTTTCAGACATCGGTAACTGCCCATATGACAGCTTTGTCGTAGGAGATTTCAATGACAATCCGATGTCCTATACATATTACAGAATGATGCGAGGTCGAAAGGATACTTTTAGGGAGGCCGGAAAGGGATTTGCCGCCACCTATTCAATTCTGTGGCCTTTGCTCAGACTGGATTATGTGCTCTGTCCCAAGTGGTGTAATGTTCACAAGTGCACGACACCTCGTATCGGATATTCCGACCATTATCCTGTTATTGCAGAATTATCAATTGAAAATCAATGAATTATAAACCATGAATGAAGAATTGAACAAAGCTCTTGAGGTCCTTCGCTCCGGAGGAGTTATCCTCTATCCGACAGATACTGTATGGGGACTCGGGTGCGATGCAACCAACCCGGAGGCGGTTGCCAGGATATTTGCTATAAAAAAACGTCCTGACAGCAAGTCTTTGGTTCTGCTTGCAAGCGACCTGGATATGGTAGCCCGTTATGTGAAGGAAATCCCGGAAATGGCCATCCAACTTGTTCAGGTAAATGACAAACCGATGACCATAATCTATCCTGGAGCCAGTGGTGCTCTTGCTCCCAATGTGGTTGCTGAAGATGGCACGGTTGGAATCCGGATTCCGATGATGGAATTCTGCAGGCAGTTGTCCTATAAGCTTGGGAGACCTTTGGTTTCGACATCCGCCAATGTGTCAGGAGAACCAACGCCTGGAAAGTTCATCGACATTCCACAGTCCATAAAGGACTCCGTGGACTATATAGTGGATGAAACCCTCGAAAAGGGCTCCACAGGAAAGGCATCTTCAATCATAAAGGTAGGATTGGATTATACTGTTCAAATCATCCGGAAATAGACGGCGCTGACAGCTGCAAGTGCTGCTGTTTCGGTGCGTAGACGCGATGCTCCCAGATGTATTGGAATGAAGCCCTCTGCAACTGCCATTTCGGCTTCTTCCTTTGAGAAATCCCCTTCTGGGCCAATCAGTATGATGATGTCCTTGCCCTGATAGCCATCAAGGACCTCCTTTATGCTACGGCGGGGGATGTTCTCATCCTCGAAGCAGTAGGCAATCATCTTAAGAACATTGTCATTTCCTGCGCACGAGTGGATGAATTCCTTCACTGAGACTGCTTCACGTACCTTCGGGACGGTGCCCTTGAGAGACTGTTTCGCCGCGCTTATGAGGATTTTCTCCAGCCTGGATGTTTTCAGAACCTTTCTTTCGGAATGCTCTCCGATGACAGGACACAGGACATCGATTCCGATTTCGCAGGCTTTTTCGGTGAACCATTCAAACCGGTCGGAATTTTTGGTCGGACATACGGCCATAGTGAGATTGTATGGGTGGGAACCGAAATCCGCTACGATTTCCTCAATCCTGGCTTCTGCATTTTTAGGGTTGTCCGAGATTATCCTGCATCTGAGCATATTGCCTTCCCCGTCAATCACGCATATTTCATCTCCGAGACGATGCCTCAAAACTTTGATGCAGTGTATGCCTTCGTCCTGGCCGAGACGGCAGATGCCACCCTCGATATCATTTGAATAGAACAGTTCCATATAAATTCAGTTGAACTGCAAATATAGGATATATTAATAGAAAAGAACATATGTTTATAGGACTCATTTCAGATACTCACGGACGTTTTGACGAGCCGTTCAGGGAATTCCTGGAGCCTGTTGACCAGATTTGGCACGCCGGTGACTTCGGCGGGGGACTTACATTGGCCCATACAATTTCACAATTCAAGCCACTTGTAGGAGTTTCAGGCAATTGCGACGATTTCAACCTGAGGTATGACTATCCTCTGCACCGCTTTTTCGAGTGTGAAGGGATGAAGGTTCTGATGACTCATATAGGTGGTTATCCTTCCCGGTATGACCGTACGGCCCTCTCTCTGATAGAAAAATATCAACCGGACATATTTGTTTGCGGCCATTCGCACATCCTTAAGGTGGTCCGCGATACCAAAAGGAATATGCTTGTTATCAATCCGGGCGCTGCGGGAATCCAGGGTTATCATCTTGTCAGGACAGCTCTGAGGTTCTATCTGGACAACGGAAACATCCACGATATGGAGGTTTTTGAACTCGATAAGTGAGAGATGCAAGCCCTTGGGAATGCAAAATATTAAAAAAATCAAATTTTTGTTGATTATTCGTATTTTATCTGTATTTTTGCCGGCTGAAATGAATGTTTAACAAATTAATCTTCAAGATCATGAAAAAGGTATTTATGTCTTTGGCAATCGTTGCCGCTATGTTCGCTGCTGCATCTTGTTCTTGCTGCAACAACTGTAAGAAAGCTGCCGCTGAGGAGGAAACTGCTTGCACAGCTTGTGATTCAACTAAATGCGAAGGCTGCTGCGACAGCACTAAATGTGCATCTTGCGACAGCACCGCTGTATGTGACACTTGCTGCAAAGCTGAGTAATTGCCGTACAGTTACCGGGTTATTCCCGGTTAAGATTCAGCACGAAGATATTGTTCCCGATCGAACAGTATCTTTTTTTTGTTTATTTCCCCGTGATTTTATTCCTTTGTGGCAATAGTAGAAAAGATATGGCAAGCGTGAAGGAAAAAACCTTATGGTTCTGCACATCGTGCGGAAATGAAAGCCCCAAGTGGATGGGCCGATGCCCTGCTTGTGGGGAGTGGAATACGATGGTTGAGCAGACGAAGGTGACTGGCAAATCATCCCGTCAGGTGCAGTCTTCATTACAGGGCCCTTCGTCGGATCCGATACCCCTTTCAGCAGTCAATTCCACTGAGGAACACCGTATCAGCCTCTGTAACGGAGAACTTGACAGGATTTTGGGAGGAGGTATGGTCGAGGGCTCTCTGGTGCTGATAGGCGGTGAACCCGGAATAGGAAAGTCCACACTCTCTCTGCAGATACCTCTCTCCTGTCCGGCGCTCAAGACCTTGTATGTAACAGGTGAGGAGAGTGTCAAGCAGGTGAAAATGAGGGCATCCAGACTAGGCGGGAATGATTCCGGTTGCCTTATCTACAGCGAAACCTTGATGGAGAATATACTTGAGCAGGCCGACCGTATAAGACCGGATTTGATGGTGGTGGACTCGGTTCAGACAATGTTTTCAAGAAATGTGGAGTCTTCCCCCGGTTCGGTAACGCAGATTCGTGAGACAGCTGCCCTTCTTCTGAGATTCTGTAAACAGACCGGCATACCTGTAATCCTGATAGGACATATCACCAAAGAGGGAAGCATAGCCGGTCCGAAGATACTGGAGCATATAGTGGATGTCGTGCTTCAGTTTGAAGGTGACAACAGGGGTTCCTACCGTCTTTTGCGCAGCATCAAGAACCGTTTCGGCTCCACTTCGGAACTTGCCGTTTTCGAGATGACCGGCAAGGGACTCCGGGAAGTGAGCAATCCATCCGAGATGCTCATACCGATGCACGAGGAGGGCCTGAGCGGGGTAGCCGTCAGTGCAATGCTGGACGGTACAAGGCCGTTTCTTATTGAGGTTCAAGCACTTGTGAGTTCTGCTGCTTATGGAACTCCGCAGCGTAGTGCGACCGGCTTCGATGTCAGGCGTCTGAATATGCTTCTGGCTGTGCTTGAAAAAAGGGCCGGATTTAAGTTGAGCGTGAAGGATGTCTTTCTCAATATGGCGGGAGGCCTGAAGGTCAATGATCCGGCTTGCGATATGGCCGTGATATGTGCCGTTCTTTCTTCCAATTTCGATTTTGCCATCCCTTCCGACGTGTGTTTTGCCGCGGAGGTGGGCCTTAGCGGGGAAATCAGGCCGGTGGGTCAGACAGAAAGAAGGGTAATGGAGGCAGCAAGGCTTGGATTCAGGAAGATATATGTTTCAAGTTTCGCTTCGTGTGACAATATTCCCGAGGGCATAGATGTAGTGCGGGTGGCCGATGTCCCGGCTTTGTGCAGAAGTCTGTTCAAAACAGGAAAGTAACGATGGGATTTGATTTTCCGCAAGGCAAAAGATATAACTCCTTTGTAGGATATTTCAAGCAGAAATACGGAGAGAGGCTTCAGAAGATCGTGCTCGACGCCGGATTCACCTGTCCTAACCGTGACGGAAGGGTTGGGCGTGGCGGTTGTACCTATTGTGACAATGCAGCCTTCCATCCAGCCTATAGCACTGCTGGAAAAAGTCTGCATCAGCAGATGGACGAGGGGATTGAATTCCACAAGGTCCGCTACCGCACCACCGAACACTATCTTGCATATTTTCAGTCATTTTCAAATACTTACGCTCCTCTTGAGAGGCTTCGGGAACTATATGTTGAAGCCCTTCGGCATCCTGCGGTGGTCGGCATAGTTATAGGAACAAGACCGGATTGTGTCGATGAACAAAAGCTGGATTTTCTAGCGGACCTTGCCGGTGGAAGGGCTCTCCCCAGCTGGACAAGGACTCTTGAAGGGGCAGACGGACAAGGGTGCGAGAGGAAGGCTCCTGTTGTCATAATTGAATATGGCATTGAGTCCTGCTATGACGACACCCTGCTCAGAATCAATCGGGGGCACGATTTCGAAACAGCCCGGAAGGCGGTGATGATGACAGCCGCAAGGGGAATTGATATGGGGGCTCATTTCATTCTCGGACTGCCGGGAGAAAGCCGTCAGATGATGCTTGACTCTTGCAGCCTCATCAATAGCCTTCCAATCCGTTCCGCCAAGTTCCATCAGTTGCAGATTGTCAAGGGCACCCGGATCGAGCAGGAATTTGCAGCTCATCCGGAGGATTTTGTGCAATTCACTCTGGATGAATACGTTGACTTTTTTGTGGATATGCTAGAACGTCTGCGGCCAGACCTCTACATCGAGCGTTTCGCAGGGGAAGTCCCACCTCGCTTTGTCAACTCGACTCCCTGGGGCCTCATCCGCAATGTGGAACTTCTCCGTCTTCTGGACAAACGACTGAAGGAACGTGACACCTTCCAGGGCCGCCTGTTGTAGCCGCTCCGGTGGGAAACAGGGGCAAAGCATACGGGTTTTTACAAAAAAATGGTTACATTTGCCAAATTTTATTGAGAGATGCAGACATTTGTTAATTCACCGATTGCCGAAGGACTTACCTTCGATGACGTTTTGCTGATTCCTGCACGTTCTGAAGTCTTGCCAAGAAGTGTGGATGTCTCTACCAAGTTTACCAGGGAAATCTCCTTGAAAACTCCTATCGTATCTGCTGCAATGGACACTGTTACCGAAGCCGAACTGGCCATAGCAATGGCTCGTTCAGGTGGTATCGGCGTGATTCACAAGAATATGACCATAGAGGAGCAGATGAAACAGGTCCGCCGTGTGAAAAGGGCAGAGAACGGAATGATATATGATCCAGTAACCATCAGGCCGGAGGCAACGGTAGGAGATGCCCTTGGAATGATGGCCCAGCATCATGTGGGCGGTATTCCTGTGGTGGATGCCAACAATTTTCTGATAGGAATTGTCACCAACCGTGACCTCCGTTTCCTCGATAATCTCAAACTTCCTGTATCTCAGGTGATGACATCGGAAAATCTCGTGACAGCCCAAAAAGGTATAAGCCTTTCAGAGGCCACGGATATCCTCCGTCATTATAAATTCGAAAAACTCCCTGTAGTGGATGCAGACGGCAAATTGGTCGGCCTGATTACCTACAAGGACCTTATGAAAATAAAGGACAATCCTATTGCTTCAAAGGATTCCAAGGGCCGTCTCCTGGTTGCGGCTGCTGTCGGAGTCAAGTCCGATACTATCGAGAGAATCGATATGCTCAAGAGTGCAGGTGCAGATGCCATCGTGGTGGACACGGCTCACGGACATTCCGTAGGCGTGCTTGAGGTAATCAAGAAAGCCTGCCAGACTCACCCGGACATCCAGATAGTTGCCGGAAACGTTGCTACCGGTGAGGGAGCCAAGGCTCTTGCAGACGCAGGTGTGAGTGCGGTGAAGGTAGGAATCGGACCGGGTTCCATCTGTACCACCAGGGTGATTGCCGGTGTCGGAATGCCTCAGCTTTCAGCCATTATGATGGCTTCCGAGGCTCTCAAGGGAACAGGCGTTCCGGTTATTGCAGACGGAGGTATCCGCTATTCCGGAGACGTTGTAAAGGCCCTCGCTGCCGGAGCATCCACCATTATGGCCGGTTCTCTCTTCGCCGGAGTTGAGGAATCACCTGGTGAAACCATCATTCTGAACGGTCGTAAGTTCAAGTCCTACAGGGGAATGGGCTCTCTGGAGGCAATGCAGCAAGGCTCCAAGGACCGTTATTTCCAGGATATGGAAGATGATATAAAGAAACTTGTTCCGGAAGGAATCGTTGCTCAGGTTCCGTATAAGGGAACCCTTTCCGAGGTCGTCTATCAACTTGTAGGTGGTCTTCGAGCCGGTATGGGATATGTCGGCGCGAAGGATATCGAAGCCCTGCGAAGTGCAAAATTCGTCCGCATAACCCACGCCGGATATGTGGAGGGACATCCTCACGATGTGACCATCACAAGGGAGTCTCCGAACTATTCGAGATAAGATGAAAAGAACTCTACAGATTCTTTCCTTGATCTTAATCGTCCTGTCGGCGCTGGTTTCCTGCAGGGCGATTTCCTCCTTTCTCAATGATGATGAAGTGGTTGCAGCTGTGGGTTCTGATAAGCTCTACAGGCACGACTTGGACAGGATTATTCCCAAAGGCTTGTCAGTGGAGGACAGTACGTCGCTGGCAATCCAGTACATCAACACTTGGGCTTCTGAACTTGTCTTCCTGAATATCGCCCAGCAGCAGCTCTCCAAGTCGGACAGGGACGTGTCGAAGGAACTGGAAGACTACAGAAAGTCGCTTTTGAAGTATCGTTATGAAAACCTTTACATCAATGAGAGGCTTGACACTGCGGTGAGCAATGAAATGGTGGAGGATTATTTCCAGCGTCATATTGATAAGTTCACACTCCAGAGACCAGTCCTCAAGGCCAGGTTTTTGAGAATTCCTTCAGATTCTCCAAGTTTGGAGCCTATCCGTAAGAGAATGTCTTCGGATTCTCCGGATGAGTTGCAACAGGCGGATTCCATCGCTTTTTCTTCAGCATTGAAATATAATACCTGGGATGGCAGATGGATAGATGCTGCAGTCTTGTCCCGCGAATTCTCTCTGGACTATTCTTCTATGCTTTCGCTACAGAAGTCCGGTTGGATAGAATTGACGGACACCACGGGGGTAACCAATCTCGCATATGTCGTTGCAATGGTGGAGAAGGGGAAGGTTGCGCCTCTGGATTTTGTAACTCCGGAAATCAAGGATATAATAATCAGTACACGAAAACAGTTGTTGCTTTCCACTTTGGAACGGGACTTGCTTGAGGAGGCCCGCGACAATGGTCAGTTTGTAATATATTAACAGATAAAAGATATGATAAAAGCCGTCAATGCAATAAAGGCAGCTGCAGTTGTAGCTCTGACAGGACTGTCTTTGCAGATGTCAGCTCAGAAATATGACAACGGATTGATTGACAAAAGTATAGCCGTTGTAGGAAATGAGATGATTTCTTTGTCCCAGTTGGAAGAGAATGTTCAGATGACAAGGCTTCGCGGAATGATGTCCGACAAGAATGTCAGATGTGACCTGCTGGAGCAGATGATGATTTCCAAGCTTTTCCTTATGCAGGCCAGGCTCGACTCTTTGAATGTCAATAACGAGATGGTGGAATCCGAGATGAGCGCCCGAATCAATCAACTCAGAACTGAGCTTGGCGGTGATGAAGGCGTTGAGAAATATTTCGGCAAACCGATGTACAAGCTTCGTCAGGAATGGCGTGAAACCCTTCAGGAACAGAGTCTTACTCAGCAGATGCAGAGTAATGTCGCAAGCAAGATTCCTGAGTTGACTCCATTGGATATTGAGGCTTATGTGAAGGCCGCCGACAAGGAAGACCTGCCAGTTGTCCCGATTAAATATCAAATCAGTCAGATTTGCATTTATCCGGATAGGGAAGCCGCCAATATGGCGGTGAAAGAGCGTCTGCTGGCAATCCGGGAGCGTATCATAAATGGAGAAAAATTCTCTACCCTTGCCCGTCTTTATTCTCAGGACCCGAGCAATGCAATGCGTGGCGGTGAACTTGGAATGGCTTCAAAATCAATCTTCTGGTCCGCTTTCTCAGATGCTGCAATGGCTCTGAAGCCAGGAGTCGTGTCACAGATTGTCGAGACTCCGGACGGATTCCATATCCTGGAAGTCCTGGAGAAGAAAGGCGATATGTTCAATGCCCGTCACATCCTCCTCAAGCCGGAATATACATCGGAAGACCGTGAAAAGGCATTCGGTGTGCTTGACAGTCTCCGTACCCAGATTCTTGAAGGCAATATTCCTTTCCCTCTTGCTGCCAGGTTCTATTCCCAGGACCCTTCCACTCGCACCAACGGCGGACAGATGGCCGATCCTCAGACAGGCGCTTCATATTTCGAAATTGACCAGTTGAAGCCTCAGGACTATGCTGCCATCAAAGACTTGAAGGAGGGTGAGATATCCCAGCCTATCGAGTCTTTGGACAATGAGGGACGAAATGGTAATCTGGTATATAAGATAGTCAGAGTGGATAAGATAATCCCCGCTCACACAGCTACTTACGAGAGTGATTATGACCTTCTTGTCAATCGTGTGAAGGAAGAGGCTTCGATGAAGGCGGTTGATGATTTCATCGATTCCAAGATTAAATCTACCTACATTGTAATAGATCCGGTCTTTTCCGACTGTGAATTTGAAAAGGAAGGCTGGGCTGAAAAATTCAGGAAACAGGAGTAGATGCATTTGTGCAGAATCATATTTTTCCTTTCTACCCTTCTGGCTCTTGCTGGGTTGCCTCTTTCTGCCCAGGATAGCGGTCAGAAGGATTCTCTGGTGGTTCTGCTAAGCGCACAATCTGCCCAAACTGTGGATTTGGAAGGTGGGCGCTACAGGAAAATCATAGGCCCAGCAAGGTTTCTTCATAACAACACATATCTTATCTGTGACACTGCCTTCTGGAATGTGGAGACCAGGGTGATAGATGCCTGGGGCAATGTGAGCATTCTTCAGGAGGAAACTGTCCTTAAGGGGGATAAATTGACATATCTCATCGATTCAGATCTGGCTCAGTTTCGCGGTTCTGTGGTCCAGCTCGAAGACAAGGACCACAATATGTTGCGAACCAGGCATTTGGATTACAATACGAAGGATTCGGTGGCTGTTTTTCGCAACGGTGGTGCAATGCGTGATAAGGACGGGCAGATTATAGAGAGTATCAATGGAACATATGAATCAAAGGTAAAGACCTTCACTTTCGAGCAGGATGTAAATATGTTCACTGACTCTGTCTTTGTCAAGACCGGAAAGCTTAAGTATCAGTCAGACAAGAATATGGCTCATTTCTTCTTTGGCACAGATGCCTGGAAGGATGACGATATGCTATCTTCTTCCGATGGATGGTATGACCGTTCAAGAGAGTTGTTTTTATTCAATCGTAATGTACATGTCCTTTCCACTGACCAGGAAGGCTGGTGTGACAGCCTCTATTTCAATAGGTTGACCTCGGATGTGGAGATGCTCGGCAATGCACAGGTGTCCGATACAACGAGAAATGTCTATGCTCTTGCCGGCAGGATAGAGTATCAGGATTCCCTTTCAAAGGTGACAATGACTCGTTCTCCTGCAGTGATTTCAAGAACGGAAAATAACGAGGGTGTGCTTGATACAGTTTATGTGGGGGCAGAAAAGCTTGTATATCAGACAATTAGTAAGTGTGATATTGATAGCTCATTGGTTGAGGATGCAAAACTGAGGCTGAAGAATCTTGATGTCGATCCTGTGGGAACATTCCGCAAGAAGGCGGCTGAAGAGGCTGCAAAAGCTGCTGAAGAACAGGCCAAGAATGACCCGAATTATCGCCCGGCTGCCCAGAAACCGAAGTCCCGTCCTGAGCCCCGTCCTGAGTCCCGGGCCGTTCCAGCCGCAGATACCCTTGCTGTCAAGGGTACTTCTGACAGGGCGGATTCCCTTGGCGTGGCTGATAGCCTTGGCATAGTGGATTCCCTGGTTGCCCCTGTCCCTAAGGACAGCACCAAGATAGGGTTCCTCAGCGCGCTGAAGAAGGTTAGAATTTTCCGCAAAGACCTTCAGGTGGTATGTGATTCCCTGCTTTACAGTGATCTGGATTCGCTTGCAAGGCTGTTTGTGGAGCCGATTGTATGGCAGGAAGGTACACGACAATACAGTGCGGACAGCATAACCATCGTAATCCGTAACAACGCGATGGAAAAGGCCAACCTGATGTCCAATTCCTTTATAACCATACAGGAAGACTCCATTCATTTCGACCAGATAAAGGGTGCGGAAATGCTTGCTTTCTTCGACTCAAAAGGTGAATTGGAACGCTTTGACGTGCTTGGAGGAGCCTCCGCTGTTTTCTTCCTTGAGGAGAATGAATGTCTTGCGACAGTGAACAAATCGGAGTCGAAGATGATTTCTGCCAGTTTCTCCAATGGAGAAATCCAGCGGGTATATTATTTTGATGAGGTCAAGAATGACGGTTATCCGGTAGTGCAGATGACGCAGGACGAGCAACGCCTCAAAGGCTTTGTATGGTATCCGGAACGTCGTCCAAAAGACCGTAATGACATAACAACTCTTTCGTTGAGACCGTCACAGCGTAAATCCTACAAATCCAGGCCAAGGGCAAAATTCACCCAGACAGACATCTATTTCCCTGGCTATATGAAAGATGTTTACAAACGCATCCATATCAGGGATTCCATAAATGCAATTCGTCAAAGAGAAAGGGAAATGATGGCAGCGGCAGATACAGTGAAGACCATGCCGCAAGTGGATTCCATACCATCATCTGCCCTTGTGGACTCTCTAGCCCAACAGCCGGAACTTCAGCAGCCGGATAGTCTTTCTTCAGTGACTCCACTTCCTCAGGACTCCTCTTTTGTTCTGACTGAGCTTCCTAATACGACAATCAACAAGGAGGAAAAACTCTCCAAGGCGGAAAAGAAGGCTCTAAAGAAAAAGGAAGCTGAAAAGAAACAGGCTGCGAAACAGAAAGCGCTGGAGGAAAAATGGAAACGACTTGACGAAAGGGATGCTGCCAGAGCCAAAGCCCGCCAGGAGAAAAAACTCCAGAAACTCCGTAAAAAGAAACGTAAAGCCTACCTGGATTATTTGGAACAGACCAGGAAGGATGCAGAATTGCTGGAAAAATATATTGAAAAATATAGGGGCAAAAAATCCTTAGGAGTATCTGCGAGGAAAGCGGAAAAGGATGGAGAAGATGGCCAGAATTCCCAGGGTGAAAGGATAGTAGAGGTGAGAAATGATTGATACTGAAGAAATTCCAGCTAGTCCGGAAGCCATCAGTAATTGAGCTCCATATGGGATTATGCCCTGTATCAGGCAGGAAAACGTATCTAGAATGCTGGCGCTTTTGCGCGGATCGAGTCCGAACTTTTCTGTCAGTTCTCTTGCAATTCTTCCTGTCGTGATGATGGCGATGGTGTTGTTGGCTGTGCATAGATTGGCCAGAGATACAAGGGCGGCAATGCCCAGTTCTGCCCCTCTTTTCCCTTTGACGTGTTTTGTAAGACCTTCGACAATGAAGTCCAGGCCTCCGCAGACTCGTATGACTTCAAGCATTCCTCCGGCGAGCAAGGTCACGATTATGAGGTCTCCCATTCCGCTGATGCCATTTCCAACTGCCCCGAGAAAGTCGCTCCATCCTGCGCATCCCGTTGAAAATCCTATAATTGCATTTACTGCAAGTCCGCACAGCAGTACTACTGATACGTTCATCCCGGAGATGGAAAGTGCGATGATTAGAATGTATGGAAGGAGAAGAACCCAATCTACTGCACCAATCTGAGGCGAATAGTTGACAGAAAGTCCCATAACCACATAGATGACAGAAACTATGACTGCTGCTGGTGCTGCGATGCTAAGGTTTGCCTTGAACTTGTCTGACATAGAGCAATTCTGTGTTCGTGTTGCGGCAATGGTTGTGTCAGAAATGAAAGAAAGGTTATCTCCGAAAAAGGCCCCTCCCACAATGATTGCCGTTATGAACGCCACGCTGCACCCTGTTTCAGAAGCTATTCCCGCCGCAATGGGTACTAGGGCCACGATGGTGCCCACGCTAGTTCCCACAGACATTGAAATAAAACAGGCTGCCAAGAACAATCCAGCGTATAAGAGTTTCCCAGGCAGGATTTTCAGTGTCAGGTTTACTGTAGCGTCAATTGCTCCAATCTGTTTTGCGGTAGCTGCAAATGCTCCCGCAAGTACAAATATCCATATCATCAGAAGCACGTTCTTGTCACCGGCCCCTTGTGAAAATATAGCTATTTTTTCCTCGATGTTTTTCCCTTTGCAGATGAAAACGGCCCAGATAGAAGCAATCAAAAATACCGATGAAACCGGAATCTTGTAGAAATCTCCTTCCACCAGTGAAGACAGCAGATACACTCCGAGGAAAACCAGCAGCGGACTCAGAGCGAGCCATCCTCCGACCCTGCCTCTTTCATATCTTTGAATTCCCTCGCGCAGTCGACGTGAGAGTTCTGTCATATATCTGTCAGGTATTATTCCCATATTTCGTCTTTTTGCGACTGCAAATGTAACGAGTTTCTTTTTAATAACGACCTCACTTGCGAAACTTGTGTAAATTCGTATCTTTGCAAGGGTATATGGGAAAGTCAGGGAAAGAAACCTTGCAGGTACCCTTCGGGGAAAAGGAAATATTGCTTCATACCTGTTGTGCGCCTTGCTCCGGAGCGATAATCGAACGCTTGATGAAGGAGGGCGTGCGTCCTGTGATATATTATTGCAATCCCAACATTTTCCCATATCAGGAATATCTTCGCCGCAAGGATGAATGCACAAGGTATGCCTCTTCCCTTGGGTTGAAGATAGTTGATGCAGACTATGACCATAGCCTTTGGCTGGACTCTGTGAAAGGTCTTGAAGCAGAGCCGGAAAGAGGAGGACGATGTCTCAAGTGCTTTGAATACAGATTGCTCAAGGCGGCTGCCTATGCTGCGCAAAACGGATATAGAGTCCTGACCACCACCTTGGCGTCTTCCCGCTGGAAGTCTCTTGAGCAGATCAATCTCGCCGGTGAGTGGGCTTGCTCCCAGGTGGAAGGAGTCATATGGTGGGGGCAAAATTGGCGTAAAGGTGGTCTGCAGGAGCGTAGGTCACAGATAATAAAGGAGCAGAATTTCTACAACCAGCTTTATTGCGGCTGTGAGTTCAGCATCCCGGAAGAAATAAGGTGTGAATTAGATAAATAATTAAAAATGAAAACATTACTTTTTCTTGGTAACATCGGTATGGGCGAAATCATCGTCCTTGCCCTCATTGTACTTCTTCTCTTTGGCGGAAAGAAGATTCCGGAACTGATGAAGGGTCTTGGCAAAGGTGTCAAGAGTTTCAAGGATGGGATGAATGAAATAGAGAAAGACATCAACGATACTGGCTCAAACACTGATAAAACCGACAAATCGGAATAATGAGCAGTAGCCAGGACAACCCCCAGACTCAAGAGATGTCCTTCTGGGACCATCTTGAAGTGCTGAGGTGGATGTTTTTCAGGATTGCCGCCGTCGTGCTTGTTGCGATGGTGGTTCTTTTCCTGTTTATGCCCAAGATATTTGATACAATAATTTTGGGCCCCACTACTTCCGATTTCTTTTTATATCGCTTTCTTGGGAATCTGTCCTCCAGACTTCCTTTCCTTCCGGATTTTGCATCGCCGGATTTTCGGGTAGAAATCATAAACATCAACGTTGCTTCCCAGTTTATGACACACATCAGCACATCCTTTTGGCTGTCGCTTGTTGTGGCGTTTCCCTATGTCATATTCGAGGTTTGGAAATTCATTTCACCTGCCCTGTATGAGACGGAAAAAGGCAGTGTCAGAACTGCCTTTCTCTTCGGTACGGTGATGTTTTATCTCGGCTGTGCTGTCGGATATACTGTAATTTTCCCTTTTACATTCCATTTTCTTGCTGACTATCAGCTAAGTGGCGCAATTACCAATCAAATCAGCCTCAATTCCTATATGGGAAGTTTCCTGATGATGATAATGGTGATGGGGCTGGTATTTGAAATCCCTCTGCTGGCCTGGGTTCTTTCCCGTCTAGGGCTTATCAACAAGGATTTCCTGAAAAAATACAGGCGTTATGCCGTGGTGATTCTTCTTGTTCTGGCGGCGATGATAACCCCTACAGGCGACCCGTTCACCCTTATGGTGGTATTCCTGCCGTTGTATCTTCTGTATGAACTTTCCGTCAAGATCGTCCGTAATTAGGGCTCCATTCAGAAAAGCATCGGAGTCTTCAAAGCCTTTTCCAACTGCTTGTCATATCTGAGCCGAACCCTTATTCCGGCTTCCTGATACCAGAATCTGGTGGCGAGTTCCTCTTCTATGAACGGGATGATTTCATCCTTTTTCAGTCTGATGAACCTTTCTTTGTCCATCTGCATAGCCTTTTCGAGTGCAGAAAGCTCTTCTCTCATTGATTCTGCTAGGCCGTCTTTCTCCAGTTCCTTTTTCATCTGGTCGAAAAGTGTCCTGGCGCTGCTCCTGTAGTCGAATTCCTGCGTTTTGGCAAAGTTGACAAATTCCTCGAAGTCTTCGTCTGAATAGTGGAAATCGTCTACATTTCCTGTCAGTTCCCTTTTTCTGGCGAATTCCAATACATATTGGTCAATTATACCATTCATTACCAGGGAATAAACCAAGCGGCTATATGACGGAGCCTCAATTTCAATGTCTGGGGTTATTCCACCTCCATCCCTTACAATGCGACCGCTGCGGGTGTGGAATTCCTTTGTAAGCGAGTCCGGAATATGTCCTACGCTGCCGTCTTCGCTCCTGTGGGCGTAGTCTATGGCTTGCACGCATCTTCCGCTCGGGGTGTAATACTTGGCAGTCGTGATTTTCATTTGACCATTATATGGCAGCGGTCTTATGGACTGGACAAGGCCTTTGCCGTAGCTTCTCTTGCCCATAACAGTCGCCCTGTCAAGGTCCTGAAGGGCTCCGGTCACGATTTCCGAAGAAGATGCGCTTCCGGAATCGATCATCACTATCAGAGGGATGAGCGTATCAACAGGTTCGGAAACGGTCCTGAATTCCTTGAGAGACCTTTCATCGTTTCCTTTGGAGCTTACCACAAGGGAACCTTTTGGTACGAAGAGGGATACTATATTGATGGCTTCGCTCATCAGACCTCCTCCGTTTCCCCTGAGGTCCAGGACCAGTCTTTTCATTCCGAGAGATTTGAGTTTCATAAACTCTTCCTTCAATTCACCGGAAACATTCTCTGTAAAACCGCTCTGAAGGATATATCCCGTGGTGTCGTCGAGCATACCCGCATATTCGATATCCGGAAAATGAATCCTTTCCCGAATTATAGGGATGTCCAGAGTATCGTTGCTCCTGACTTTCTTGACCTTGAAAACCACCGTTGTCCCCGGCTTGCCCTTCATCCTGTCGCTGCTTTCCTTCGTTTCAAGGCCTTTGGTGGGAACCGAGTCAATCTCCAGAATCTCGTCACCACACTGAAGGCCGTTCTTATAAGCCGGTGAACCGAAATAAGGCTCGTTTATGATGACATTTTCATCTTTTTTCTTGTGAATGATGGCCCCGATGCCGCCGTATGTCTTGGAGAGCATCATTTGAAGGTCTTCATTTTCCTCTTCAGGAATGTAGATTGTATAAGGATCCAGCGCCTCCAGCATTGCATCCACTCCTGCTCTCATTATCCTGTCCACAGGGAGGCTGTCCACATAGGACTTGTTAAGTTCTCTTATTATTGAATTGTGGATTTCTGTCCATTTCCCCAGCTTGAAGTCTTTAGACTGTGCCGAGGAGGAAATTGCAGATAAAAAAATCAGCGCCGCAATACCCGCCGCTACAATGGTCCCTTTTTTGTTCATCATCTTCTGGTGTTCATATTGTTTATGCAAAAATATGAAAATTTTATACCTTTGCATCGGTTTTTTAGTAGTAATATTATAGTATAAGGAGCAGTTTTATGATTAAATTGGTTTTTGCGACCGGCAATAGCGGCAAACTGCGTGAAGCTTCTGAAATTTTAGGAAGGGGGTTTGAGCTGGTCACCCCTGCCAAAGTTGGAATCGATGAGGATATCCCTGAAACGGGTAACACTCTGAAGGCGAATTCTTTACAGAAAGCCAACTATCTTTTTGACAAATGTGGCTGCGATTGTTTCGCAGATGATACGGGACTGGAGGTTGATGCTCTTGGAGGAGCTCCAGGTGTACATACCGCAAGATATGCATCCGAAGACAAGGATTTCAATAAGAATATGGACAAACTTCTTCACGAACTTGCAATCAAGGAGTGCGAGGCTTCTCTGGCAGCTTCAATGGGCCTGAAGGTAAAGCCCGTGATTCGCAAAGCCCGCTTCAGAAGCGTTATCACCCTGATTTACAAGGGCAAGACATATTTCTTTGAAGGTTCGCTTGATGGCAGGATTGCAAGAGCAAAGTCCGGAAACGGCGGCTTTGGATACGACCCCGTTTTCCTTGCCGATGAATTTCCGGGAAAAACTCTCGCGGATGTTACCGAGGAGCAGAAGAATGCGGTTTCCCATAGGGGAAAGGCTCTCCGTCAGATGGCGCTCTGGTTCGAGACCTCAGAAAACAAATGATAAAAAATACAGGACTCATAGTTCTTCATAGCACTAGGTTCGGTGAGAATTCAACCGTCCTCCATACCCTGAGCAAGGAGTATGGAAGGCGGAGTTTTCTTGTAAGGGGTGTAGGAAAGAAGGCCTTGACGACTCTTTTCCTCCCGCTTACAATCCTGGAAGCGGATATCATTGAAAATCCTAAGTCTAATCTCTACACGGCAAAGAACCTTTCCTCTGTCCATTCCCTGATAGGCATAAGGTCGGATATATATAAGAATTCGATCTCGATGTTTATGGCAGAAGTCCTGTTCCGGGTGCTCAAGGAGGGAACTTATGAGGAGGGCTTGTACCAATGGTGCGAACATTCCATCCTGCTGCTGGATGCCCTTGAGTCAGATTTCAGCAATTTCCCCATACGTTTCTTGCTTGAGATGGCAGTAGTGATGGGCTTCAGCCCTTCTTCCGAAAATATGATGCCCTTTGCCGGCAATTCGTTTGGCTTGATGAACAGATTCCTGACAGATTCTTTTTCGGATTCAATGCTCATTCCACTTTCCGGAGAAAAACGGAATGAACTCTTGTCGATTGTGTTGAAATACCTGGAATACCACATTGATTCTCCCATTAACATCAATTCCCTGAGCGTTTTACGCTCTATTTTTGCTTGAATGCCTTTGTCCTCTTATTATCGCGGCTCATCCTTCCTATCGGACTATTCATCTGGGTTTATTTGCCGATTGTCTTTCAAATATGTATATTTGAAAACTTATGACCACATATATGAAAACTATCAAAACTCTTATTTCTTTGTCGGCAATGGCTTTTCTTGCCGCAATTCTGGCCGTTTCCTGCAGTCAGAATCCAAACAGACAACCTCTTGAACGCTCTGTTGTCTATGAACTCAATGTCAGACAGTACACACCTGAAGGAACATTCGCCGCTGCGCAAAGGCAACTTCCTCGTTTGAAGGATGCTGGAGTTGATATAATCTGGCTTATGCCGATTTATCCAATTGGAGTGAAGGAACGCAAGGGTACCCTTGGTTCATACTATGCCGTGAAGGATTATTGTGATGTCAATCCGGAATTTGGAACTCTTGATGATTTCGACAATTTTCTCAAAGCAGCCCATAAACTTGGTTTCCGGGTGATTCTGGACTGGGTGGCAAACCACACTTCTCCTGATGCCAAGTGGATAGATGAGAAGCCGGCAGACTGGTATGTGCGTGATTCTCTGGGAAATACGGTCGTAAATTATGACTGGTTCGACATAGCTGAACTAAATTACGACAACAAGGATGTCTGGGCTGAAATGGACAAATCAATGCGTTTCTGGCTCGACAGGGGTATTGATGGTTTCCGTTGTGATATGGCTTGCGAGGTGCCTCTCGAATTCTGGCAGGTTACTATAGAGGGTCTCAGAAAGGATTATGGTGATATCTATATGCTGGCAGAGGGTGAGGACCCGAGGTTGCATACCATTGCCGGTTTCGATGCTTCCTATTCCTGGGAGTTGCACCATATGCTGAATGCCATCGCTCAGGGAAAAGCTGGAATTGAAGATTTGCTCGCTTATCTGGAAAAAGATGCCGAAAACTTCCCCTCTGATGCTTTCAGGCTTATGTTTACTTCAAATCACGATGAAAATTCCTGGGCAGGAACCGAGTTTGAGAGGATGGGGGATGCTTACAAGGCGATGGCTCTGCTTACTTTCACGCTTCCGAAAGGCCAGCCTCTTATCTATACAGGTCAGGAAATGGGCTGGAACCATCGTTTCCTCTTTTTTGAAAAGGATCCGATCCCAGCGTGGGAGACCAATGAATACACTGATTTCTATAAATATCTTACCGATCTCCGCCACAGCCATCCGGCCTTGTCTGCCGGTGATAAGGGCGGTTCTTTCGAGGTCCTTTCCACTCAAGACAGCACACTGGTATTCTCGCGTATTCTTGACAAAGATACAGTGACAGTGCATGTCCAGATGCGTGCTCCATGGGACTGGACGGTTGATGCAATAACGCCTTCTCCTGTTGTTCTGTCAGATGAGACTTCTGTTTCTGGAGAGTCCTCCCTTGTTGTTGAATTTACTAGAAGATAATAATACTATGATTCGAATTCTAAAGTTCTCTTTAATCGCATCAGCTTGTCTGTTTGCCAGCTGCTGCAGGAGTCACGAGGCTGTCGTGACGGATGTAAATACGATTTCCTCTCCTGGAGGAGTAACCGCCCTTACCTTTCAGTTGACTGAGAATGGAACACCTCAGTATGTCCTTGAATATCAGGGTACCGAGGTTGTATATCCATCCAACCTCGGATTCGAGCTCAGGGGAGCTCTCAAGGCCACTACCATAGAATATGAGCCGGATGGAACGGTAAATAAGGTTGAGGATGCTCCTGCTAGCTCTCTTCATGATGGTTTTGTCCTTGAGGGAGTGGATACGACTTCATTCAGCGAGAGGTGGTCTCCAGTTTGGGGAGAAGAGGACACTATAGACAATACTTATAGGGAGCTGTTGGTAAAACTTGTTCAGAAAGAAACCGGCAGGAAGATGAATGTCCGTTTCCGTCTTTATGACGACGGACTTGGCTTCAGGTATGAATTCCCTGAGAATCAGGCTCTTAACTATTTCGTCATCAAAGAGGAGCTTACCCAGTTCGCAATGGGCGAGGATTTGACTGCCTGGTGGATTCCGGGAGACTATGACACGCAGGAGTACGAATACACCAAGTGCCGTCTTTCCGAGATAAGTTCAAATTTTGAAAAGGCTGTATGCGGAAATTCTTCCCAGTCTATGTGGTCCAAAAACGGAGTCCAGACTTCACTGCAGCTCAAGAGTGATGCCGGTCTTTACATTAATATCCACGAAGCTGCTTTGGTGGATTATCCTTGTATGCATCTGGAACTCAATCCACAAACCTTTACTTTCACGTCTCACCTGACTCCGGATGCACAGGGCTGGAAAGGTTATATGCAGACGCCTTGCCACACTCCTTGGAGGACGGTACAGGTAGCTCCTTCCGCTACCGGAATGCTGGCTTCCCGTCTGATTCTGAATCTCAATGAGCCGTGTGCATATGATGATGTTTCCTGGATTCATCCTGTCAAGTATATCGGTGTGTGGTGGGAGATGATTTCCGGAAAGGGTTCCTGGGCTTATACTGATGAGTTTCCTTCTGTGAAACTTGGAGTTACCGATTATGCCAATGCGAAACCGAATGGACGTCACAGTGCAAACAATGAGAATGTCCGCCGCTACATTGACTTCGCAGCCGAGCACGGCTTTGACCAGGTGCTTGTGGAGGGATGGAACATCGGTTGGGAAGACTGGGCTAACTGCAGCAAGGATTATGTATTCGATTTCGTAACTCCATATCCTGATTTTGACATTGCGGCCCTAAATGCCTATGCTCATTCCAAGGGTGTGAAAATCATGATGCACCACGAGACTTCATCATCCGTGCGCAATTATGAAAGGCATATGGAGGCAGCCTACAATCTTATGGACAAGTATGGCTATGATGCAGTCAAGAGCGGCTATGTAGGAGACATCCTTCCGCGTGGTGAACATCATTATGGTCAGTGGATGGTCAACCATTACCTCTACGCTGTTACGGAGGCTGCCAAACACCATATTATGGTGAATGGACACGAGGCCGTCCGTCCTACTGGTCTTTGCAGGACATATCCTAACCTCATAGGTAATGAATCTGCAAGGGGTACTGAGTATCAGGCATTTGGCGGGACACAACCAGATCACGTAACCATTCTTCCGTTTACTCGTTTCAATGGTGGTCCTATGGATTTCACTCCTGGTATTTTTGAAATGGATCTGAATGAGGTGACAGGTGGCCGCAACAATTCAAAAGTCAATGCGACAATTGCTAACCAACTAGGTCTCTATGTAGTGCTTTATTCACCGCTTCAGATGGCTGCGGATTTCCCAGAACACTATGAGAAACATATGGATGCATTCGAATTCATAAAAAATGTGGAAGTGGACTGGAGTCGTTCGGAATATCTGCTTGCTGAACCAGGGGATTATGTTGTTACTGCCAGAAAAGGCAAGAAGACAGGCAAGTGGTTCATCGGAGGTGTGACAGATGAGAACAGCCGAACCTTGGATGTTCCGCTCTATTTCCTTGATAAAGGTCGTACCTATATTGCTAATGTATATGCCGATGATACTGATACGGACTACCAGACCAATCCTAAGGCATATAATCATTACTGCCAGATAGTTACATCAGAGGATGTCCTGACCGTCAATCTTGCCAGAGGTGGCGGTTTCGCAGTTGAACTGATAGTTAAGGAATGATACAGGCCAAGGGAATTGTAAAATCTTTTGGGACATTGAAGGTTCTGAAAGGGGTTGACCTTTCTGTCGGGAAGTCGGAAGTGTTGTCAATTATGGGTGCTTCAGGTGCAGGAAAATCGACTTTGCTGCAGATTCTTGGCACACTTTCGACTCCGGACGAAGGTTCTCTTGAGGTGGACGGGACAGACGTTCTGGCTCTTCGCGGTGATGCTCTTGCCCGTTTCCGCAACAGGAGAGTCGGTTTCGTATTCCAGTTCCATCACCTGCTTCCAGAGTTCACTGCTCTTGAGAATGTGATGATCCCTGCTCTGATAGGAGGTTCTTCCAACAAAGAAGCTGATGCCGCATCCAGAGAACTGCTTGAGAAGGTCGGCTTGAAGGACCGTATGGGACATAAGCCTTCTGAGCTCTCCGGTGGAGAACAACAACGGGTGGCAATAGCCAGGGCTCTTGTCAACTCTCCTGCTGTTCTGTTTGCCGATGAGCCTTCAGGCAATCTGGATACCCGCACTAAGGAAGAGATTCATTCTCTATTTTTCGAACTCAGAGATTCTCTTGGTCAGACAATTGTCATTGTCACTCACGATGCCTCCCTTGCAAGGCTATGTGACAGGACTTTGTATATGAAAGACGGCCTTTTCGTCCCGGAGTCAGAAGCATTGTTGAAATAGGTAATGGGGGTTTTCCGTTTCAAGCACTTCAGCGTTGTCAATGAACGCTCCGCGATGAAGGTCAATACCGACGGTGTCCTTCTTGGCGTCTGTATGACTTTGTCCGGAACGGAGAAACACTTACTTGATATCGGTACAGGTACGGGCACCATCGCTTTGATAGCGGCGCAGCGGCTTGCCTCTTACTCTGTTTCAGGACGTATTATCCAAGCGATAGACATAGACGAGGACTCTGCCGAGGAGGCTGCGACTAACTTCGCAGCTTCTCCCTGGGCCAGTTTCCTTTCGGCCAGTCATTGTTCCATTGCGGATTTTAAGCCCGAGGTCAAATATGATTTGATTTTTTCCAATCCGCCATATTTTGACGATTCCCTTCAGGCTCCACAGCAAAAACGCAACAATGCCCGTCATACGCAGTCAGGGCTTTCATACAGAGAATTGATTGATTTTGCTGTAAATTACTTGGAGCCGTGCGGACGCATCGCAATGGTGCTCCCCTCCGATGAACAGGCTCGTGTCCTCAGATATGCAAGGGGATGTGGTTTGCATCTTGGAAGAATTGTAAAAATAAGGACGGTCCCGAGGAAGGAACCATCCCGAATTATCATCGAATTCTCCCGCTTGCGGTGCGAGGAACCCGTAGAAGATGAAATTACGATACAGAGTGAGGGAAAATACACTCAGGAATATCTTTCCCTCACTCGTGATTTCTATCTCTTTTCGGAAAATTTGTGAATCTGCTGCCTTCTGAATTTCTCTTCAGCAAGGAACAATCTGGCTACTTTCTCTTCGCTCAGCACATTCCTGAAGCGTTCAGGTGATTCGTCATCAATCTGGCGATGTTTTTTCTGTGCCTCGATGTAACTGTCCGTGTATTTCTTGAGTTCACGCCCTGTTTTGCCTTCTTCCACCGCAGCCTGGAGTTCTGAATAAGCCTTGAAGGTGGCCTTCATCGCCTTGTCTCTTTCCGACATAATCTGGTTATACACAGGCCAGAATGTCTGTGCCTCCTCCGGGCTGAGCCCGATTTCTGCGGTAAGGAAAGCGATTTTTTCGCTCATCATCTTTTCCTTCCATTCTCCATTTTTTTTCTGGCATTCAGCGTTTGCGACCGTTGAAATCATCATAGTCGTCACACACGCAAAGAGTATGGCAATTCGTTTCATCATAAATGTTCCTCCTATTGTTCGTTATATGAGGCAAGCCTTTCAATGCTTTCCCCACTATATATTAAATATGCTACAATGTCCTCTGTATCAATCTCTTCTATCGAGATAGCCTGCTCATACATCTCATACTCGTTCATTGTTGGCAGAATAGTTGAATATATAATATAGTCGGCCTCCGACAGAACTTCTGTGCTGACTGCCTCATCAGGCGTAACCTTTTCCAGGAAAAATGTACCACCGACAACCATCAGGATAAATGTGGCTGCAATTGCGGCATAGGATGCGGCTTTATGACCGGCATTGACGTGGTTGCTATGCGGGATAGCCTCGGCACGGGAGCGAAACTCCTGAAAATATCCTTCAGGGGCTCCCGGGTGAAAGCTTTTCAGCTTGTCGCTTGACAATATGTCGTTGTTTCTGTCCATTTTTCCGTTTCTATTAGACACATTCCAACATTCAAGGTTAAATCGCTTCTATCCGAATATTTGTTTGAGTTCTTCGCTGATTTTCTTATAGGCAATGTGGTAGGATGTCTTCAGGGCGCCGACAGAAGTATCCGTTATCTGTGCGATGTCTTCATATTTCATCTGTTCGAAATATCTGAGTGCAAATACCATACGCTGTTTCTCCGGCAATCTTTGCATAGCCTTGTGAAGCTCTCTCTCCAGTTCTTCTCCGTTGAAATATGCGTCTTCATCTATGCGTTCCTCCATTTTTTTTGTGAAGTCCTGAAAACTGATAATAGATTTAAATTTCTCTTTCCTCAGATAATTCAGGGTAGCATTGGTGGCAATCCTGTATATCCAGGTAAATAACTGCGCCTCCCACCGGAATGTGGGAAGCGCAGTCCAAATCTTTATGAATATCTCCTGAAGAACATCGTCTGCATCCGTGTGGTTATGGATAAAACGACGGATGTGGTAATAAAGCCTTTCGGAGTAACTGTTCACGATCTGGTTGAATGCTTCTTCGTGAAAGCCCCCCTGATAGAGTCCTCTTATGTCGTTGTCAGACACTTGTGGCCTTATTTGCGGGCAATAGCCTTCTTGGCTGCTTCAACGATGTGGGCTGCATCCAGTCCGTATGCTTCAAGCAATTTGGCAGGTGTTCCGCTTTGACCGAATCTGTCGCCGCCGTTGATAAATTCCATAGGAGCAGGATAACTGGCTGCAAGTGTTCCTGCAATGGCCTCTCCCAGGCCTCCTCCCATATTGTGCTCTTCTGCGCATACTACAGCTCCGGTCTTCTTGACAGAAGCTATGACAGCTTCTGTGTCAAGAGGCTTGATGGTCGCGATATCTATCACTTCTGCGCTGATACCTTCTTTTTCAAGCTCCTGTGCAGCTGTGATGGCCTCCCATACAAGGTGCCCGGTTGCAAAAATTGTCACATCCTCACCCTCGTTCATGCAATATGCTTTCCCGATTTCAAACGGAGCGTCTTCTGGTGTGAAATTCGGTACTGAGGGGCGTCCGAATCTAAGATAAACCGGGCCGTCGTACTTCGCGGCTGCAATTGTAGCAGCTTTGGTCTGGTTGTAATCGCAAGGATTTATCACCACCATTCCCGGAAGCGCCCTCATAAGAGCGATATCTTCCATTGTCTGGTGCGTAGCCCCGTCTTCTCCGAGGGTAATTCCCGCGTGGGAAGATGCTATCTTCACGTTTGTGTGTCCGTAGGCAACTTCCTGTCTTATCTGGTCATATACCCTTCCTGTAACGAATTCGGCAAATGAACCTGCGAAAGGAATCTTTCCTGTAATTGCAAGTCCGGCTGCAGTTCCAATCATATTGGCCTCTGCGATTCCGCACTGGAACATTCTCTGTGGGAATTCTTTGGCGAAGGCATCCATTTTCAGCGAACCTATCAGGTCTGCTGTCAATGCCACAACCCTTTCATCCTGTTTTCCTGCTTCAAGAAGACCTGCGCCGAATCCGCTGCGGGTATCCTTGTTTCCTGTGTTGGTGTATTGTTTTGCCATAAATTCTGTCCTTAAAAATCTCCAAGTGTTTCTTCAAGTTGGCTCAAAGCCTCTTGGCATTGCTCCTGTGAAGGGGCCTTGCCGTGCCATTTGTGCGTTCCTGCCATAAAATCCACTCCGTGGCCCATATCACTTCTGAACAGGATGACGGAAGGAGTACCTTTGCCAGATGCCTCACCGGCCTGGGAATATGCATCAAGAATGGCTTCAAAATCATGGCCATCTGCAATGAT
This sequence comes from uncultured Bacteroidales bacterium, assembly GCA_945870315.1. Classification (GTDB taxonomy): domain Bacteria; phylum Bacteroidota; class Bacteroidia; order Bacteroidales; family UBA932; genus Cryptobacteroides. Next base: position 10,625 of record CAMBRR010000013.1, on the reverse strand, counting down.
TACATTCCAGCCGAATGCCTTCCATTTGGCTGGGAAGTCTCCCATTCCTGCAACGTCGTCAATCTTGCCGTCAATCTGCTGCCCGTTCCAATCCACAAGCGCAATCAGATTGTCAAGTTTGTGGTGGCTTGCAAACATCGCGGCCTCCCAGATTTGTCCCTCTTCACACTCTCCATCGCCCATCATCACATATACCTTATTTCCATCTTCGTCAAGTTTCTTTCCCAGTGCAATCCCGCAGGCTGCAGAAAGCCCCTGGCCAAGAGAACCTGATGCCTGATAAATGCCGGGAAGCCCAGTTTCGACACAAGGATGTCCCTGAAGTCTGGTCCCGAACTGTCTGAATGTCGCAAGCTCGGAGATTGGAAAATATCCGGCCCTTGAAAGCAGCGAATAGTAAACCGGTGTAAGGTGGCCTGCAGACAGGATGAATGCGTCGCTGCCTTTGGCATCCCTTCTCCAGCATTCCGGATTGTGTTTGAGTACTTTGAAATAGAGGGCTGTCAGGAAGTCTGCGCTACTCATAGAACCGCCCGGATGGCCGGATTTGGCCATTGTGACCATTCTCACGATGTCTCTTCTGACTTGCGTAGAAATGCGTTTGAGTTCTTCGATATTGCTCATTGCTGTATCTTGTTATTATTGTTCTTCCGTTTGTGCAACACTTGGCGCACACACTTGGCAAAAGTACGAAAAATTCCGTTATCTTTGCAGAGATATAGATACGAACAATGAACAATACTCGAAACTTTTGCATTATAGCACATATAGACCACGGCAAGAGCACCTTGGCCGACAGGATGTTGGAGATTACCCAAACTCTGAATGCCAGGGATATGGAAAATCAGGTTCTGGACTCGATGGATCTTGAAAAAGAGAAGGGAATCACTATCAAGAGCCATGCAATCCAGATGGACTACATCCACAATGGTCAGAAATATGTGTTGAATCTTATTGACACTCCTGGTCACGTTGACTTTTCCTATGAGGTCTCCAGAGCAATCGCCTCCTGCGAAGGCGCTTTGCTTGTTGTGGATGCTACCCAGGGAATTCAGGCCCAGACAATTTCGAACCTGTATCTAGCCATAGAGCACGACCTTGAAATAATTCCTGTGCTCAATAAGATAGATGTGGAATCCGCGATGGTAGATGTCGTGACAGATCAGGTGGTTGACCTGCTTGGTTGCAAGAGCGAGGATATCCTGCTCGCTTCAGGCAAGACCGGAGAGGGCGTAAGGGATATTCTGGATGCTATAGTGGAAAGGGTTCCGGCTCCGAAAGGCAATCCGGATGCTCCGCTCCAGGCTTTGATCTTTGACTCGGTATTCAATCCGTTCAGAGGTATAATCGCCTATTTCAAAGTGGTGAACGGCTCTATCAAGACCGGCGACAAGGTCAAGTTCTTCAATACCGGCAAGGAATATGAGGCCGATGAAATCGGTGTCTTGAAGATGAAGCTTTGCCCTAGAGATGAAATACCTTGTGGCAGTGTGGGTTATATTATTTCCGGTATCAAGACTGCTGTAGAGGTGAAGGTCGGTGATACGGTCACTCACGTTGACAGGCCTTGCAGTGAGGCAATTGCCGGATTCGAGGAGGTGAAGCCTATGGTTTTCGCCGGTATGTATCCGGTAGAGACTGACCAGTACGAGGAACTTCGCGCTTCTCTTGAAAAATTCCAGCTCAATGATGCGTCCTTTGTCTTTGAGCCAGAGTCTTCGCTTGCCTTGGGATTTGGTTTCCGCTGTGGTTTCCTCGGTCTGCTCCATCTGGAAATTGTTCAGGAAAGGCTGTTCCGGGAATTTAATATGGATGTGATAACCACGGTGCCCAATGTTTCCTACAAGGTTTATACGACGCAGGGAGAATGTCTGGACGTACATAATCCGTCAGGCCTTCCTCCTGCCACCCTCATTGACCATATTGAGGAACCATACATCAGGGCCCAGGTTATTTCAAAAGCTGATTTTTACGGGCCAATTATGAAACTCTGCCTTGACAAGAGGGGAGTCTTGGTCAATCAGCACTATATGACCTCTGACCGTCTTGAATTGACTTATGAGATGCCTCTTTCTGAAATCGTATTTGATTTCTATGACAAATTGAAGTCAATCAGCAAGGGTTATGCATCTTTTGACTATCACGTCATAGGATTCAAGGAGGCCAGACTTGTCAAACTGGACATCCTTCTTAACGGAGACCCGGCAGATGCTCTTTCTACCCTCATCCACGCCGACCACGCCTACGATTTCGGTCGCAAGATGTGCGAGAAACTCAAGGAACTGATTCCGCGTCAGCAGTTCGATATAGCCATCCAGGCGGCAATCGGGGCCAAAATCATAGCCCGTGAAACGGTAAAGGCCGTCAGGAAGGATGTGACAGCAAAATGCTATGGCGGAGATATTACCCGTAAAAGGAAGCTTCTCGAAAAGCAGAAACAGGGAAAGAAAAGAATGCGTCAGATAGGAACGGTTGAAGTACCGCAGAGCGCCTTTATGGCAGTCCTCAAATTGGATTAATCCGGTCTTATAAATATAAAACAAAAGGGAAACCGTCACGGCTTCCCTTTTTGTTTGTCCCTCAATTTTATTGTTGAGGCCTCTCTGTCGAATTCCGACTTTGGAATTGCACACATTTAAAAATGTCAGAATTCACAGAAAGAGACGAATAAGATTCTTAACCGCTGCAAATATGACTTTAAATGAATTTTGTGCGGTTGTATATTTTGTTGTTTTTGTTGTTGTTTTTGTTGATTCACGTTGTTTTATGGCCGATTTCCGAATTTTAGAGAGTTTGCCCTCCGATGAATTCTCTCATAATGGAAGTCGGGGGTATAACCTCGATGTCATCTCTGGATGGAGTCGCTATATATCCCAGGAACTTCAGCAGTCTTGTAGCTTCCGGATAAGCAGGAGAATTTGGAGCAATCTGCCTTAACAAAGGTTCCGCGTAGTACTTCAAAACAGGTAGTTCAAAAAGGTGGGCGGAATTGAAAACTGCATCAGCATTCTCTTGGAATGGGAAGATGTTGCGGTTCTCTCCACGCCTTACGCTGCTCCATCTTATTATGGTCTCCTCTGGAACAATGCCTCTTGTGCGGTTATCCCTGATTATCCTCCTCAAAAGTCGATTGTCCGATGTCGATATGTTGTTATTTTCGTCAATTGACAGAGATGTGAGGGCTGAGGCATACACTCTGAAAACCCGGCTGTTATCCACGTTTGGTATCATTGCCGGATTAAGGGCGTGTATTCCCTCCATAATCAGGATGTCTTTTTCCTCAAGTTTCATAAAATTCCCCTCAAAACTCCGCTTGCCTTCCTTGAAATTGAATTTTGGTATCTCGATTTCCTTCCCTTCGAGCAGCTGGTTCAACTGCTTTCCAAGAAAGTCAAGGTCCATAGCATAAAGCGATTCGAAATCGTAGTTGCCCTGCTCGTCTTTCGGCGTCCTTTCCCTGTCTACGAAATAGTTGTCCAACTCAATAACTTTAGGATTCAGGCCAAGAATACGACACTGAATGGCAAGTCTTTTTGAGGATGATGTCTTTCCGCTGCTGGAAGGTCCTGCAATGAAGACAATTTTCACTTCTGACCTTCTTTCATATATCTTGTTTGCTATTTCTGCATATTTCCTTTCGTGGAGCGCTTCGCAAAGATTTACCAGTTCCGTCATTCGTGAGTGTTTGACCACATCGTTGAGGGTTCCCACACCCTGTATTCCCATAAGTGCACACCAATCCGAATGCGATTTCAAGGCAGTGGCGATCTTTGACTGCCTCTTCATCTTCTCAACCTTGTCGCTTTGTCCAAGCATAGGGTACTGTAGGCAGAATCCATCGTTGAATCCGCACAGATTGAAGGTGGTTAGACAGCCTGTCGAAGGAACCAGCGGACCATAGAACGTATCGACCTGTCCATCAAGAATATATGTGCTGTATGAATATCGTCCCAGAGACTTCATCAGCCTGATTTTTTCATTTTGATGTTTTTTCTCATAGTACGGGCTGGCCTGCTCGAAAGTCATTTTCGTTTTGTGGAAAGGAAGGTCTGCAGCAACCATATCATCCATTTTCTCCTTTATGGAAGCAATGGCTTCATCCGTGAGAAAGAAAATTTCAGGTCGTCCATCAGGATGGCTTTTCTGTTCCCTCAATTCACAGTACAAGCCGCTTGGCAGGGAATAGTCTATTGCAAGTACCTTGTCTGGGAACATCTTGCTTACTGCATTCTGCAATACAAAGCAAAGAGAACGGACATAGGTGCGTCTTCCGTCAGGATGTTCATATCCTATAAATCTAACGCTGGAAGATGCAAGCACTTCATATTCAAGCTCTTTGAGCATATTGTCCACAAGCGCGGCCAAAAAGGCTCCACCCTGAGGGAAAATGGTATCCCTGACCTCTTTCAAGGTTGCACCTCTTTCGAAAATGTATTCCTTTGTGTCGTTCTCACAGTAAATCGTTATCTTTTCCATATTGTCTTCAATCTTCAAATTCTTATATCATACCTTGATTATTCTATCCAAGTATTTCTTTCAGGAAAGGTCCTGTGACGGATGCCGGATTGTCAGCTATCTGCTCAGGAGTACCTTCTGCTACAATCATTCCTCCGCCTTTTCCTCCGTCAGGCCCCATATCATAGAGATAGTCAACGCTTTTGAGTACATCCAGATTATGTTCTATTACTATTACGGTATTGCCTTGATTGACCAGCCTGTCCAGAACCCCTAGAAGTATCTTCACATCTTCGAAATGAAGGCCTGTGGTCGGCTCGTCAAGGATGTATAAGGTGTTGCCTGTATCCTTTTTGCCAAGTTCCGCCGCCAGTTTCATCCTTTGGCTTTCTCCTCCGGAAAGGGTAACTGCAGATTGTCCCAGTTTTACATATCCCAGGCCAACATCCACCAGAGCCTTGAGTTTCTGAGCAATCGAAGGAATGTTGCTGAAAAATTCATATGCCTGACTGATAGGCATTTCCAGTACATCATTGATGTTCTTTCCTTTGTATTTTACAGCCAGTGTATCCTTCCTGTACCTTTGTCCGCGGCACTCCTCGCATACGACATTGACAGAAGGAAGGAAATTCATCTCTATGACCTTGATTCCGGCTCCCTTGCACTCTTCACACCGGCCTCCGGGGACATTGAACGAGAAGCGACCCGCCTTGAAACCACGGACTTTTGCGTCAGGAGTAGCCTCAAAAAGGCTTCTTATATCGTTGAATACACCGGTGAATGTAGCTGGATTGCTCCTGGGTGTCCTTCCGATGGGACTTTGGTCAATCTCTATGAGCTTGTCTATGTTTCCGATGCCCGTGATTTCGTCGTATGGGAGAGGCTGCATCTTGGCATTGTAGAACTTATTCTTCAATACCGGCATAAGTGTTTCGTTGATAAGAGACGATTTGCCGCTGCCGCTTACTCCACTGATTCCGATGAATATTCCCAGAGGAAAATCAACGCTCACATTTTTCAGATTATTCCCTCTTGCACCACGGATTCCAAGGTATAACCCGTTCCCGGACCTCCTTTGAGACGGCACCTGGAGGGATTTTCTACCAAGAAGGTAGTCCAGCGTGAGGGACTGGCCGATGATGCATCTGGACCTGTCTTCAGGATTCACATCCTGCGCTTCGGGATGTAAAATCAGTTCAGTAGGTGCACTCAGGCATATGTTCCCGCCTCTGTTTCCTGCTCCTGGGCCCACATCCACCAGCCAGTCGGACGAGAGCATCGTTTCGGCATCGTGTTCAACCACCATCACGGAATTTCCCTCATCCCGAAGTTTTTTTAGCGATGCTATCAGTTTGCGGTTGTCTCTCTGATGCAGACCGATACTCGGTTCATCAAGAATATAAAGTACATTCACTAGTTTGGAACCTATCTGTGTCGCCAGCCTTATTCTCTGACTTTCACCTCCAGAAAGTGAGGAAGTTGCACGGTCCAGGGAAAGATATTCCAGGCCAACGTCCAGCAGGAAAGAAACCCTTTCCTTCAGTTCCTTGAGTATGTCTTTCGCAATCAGGCTTTCTCGCTTGTCCAAAACATTGTCGAGCGAACATAACCAGTCGAAGAGGTCGCAGATTTCCATCGAAGCGACTTCGTAAATTGCTTTTCCGTCGATGCGAAAATAGCTAACTTCTTTGTTAAGCCTTGTTCCGCCACATACCGGACAGGTGATTTTTTCACTGATGTCATCTGTGATTCCGGGGAACGAAACCATCTCCGACATAGCCCCCTCGCCAACCCTGAAAAGTTCGTCAGAACCAAACACAATCAGCGATATGGCCTCTTCAGGCACGTCTTCGATGGCATCGTACAGGGAAAAATTATATTTTCTTGCGATGGCTCTGATTATGTCGAACTTTTTCGTTTCACGAATTTTGCCCAATGGGACAATCCCGCCTTCCGCTATCGAAACCCTCCTGTCCGGAATGATGGTGTCCATATTTACATCTACAATCTGTCCGAGTCCCTTGCAGTGCGGGCAATAACCCTGCGGAGAGTTGAAAGAAAAAGAATGAGGCGCCGGTTCGCTCAATGATAACCCCGTGTCGGGACATACCAGGTGTTTCGAATAATGACTGACCTTATTTGTTTCCAAATCAAGCACCGACAGGGAACCTTTTCCAACCGAGAGCGCACTCATTACAGAGTTTCTGATTCTCTTCTCATCTTTTTCAGATGGCTTCAACTTGTCCACCACCAGCTCGATAAAATGCGCCTTGTATCTGTCAACGGATTGAACATCAGACAGTTCTAATATTTCACCGTCAACCCTTACCTGCATATACCCTCTCTTGCGCATCTGTTCGAACAGTTCCTTGTAGTGTCCCTTCCTTCCTCTGACGACAGGTGACAGGAGCAGGCATTTCCTTCCGGCAAACTTCTCCATTATCAAATCAACTATCTGTCCGTCTGTATATCGGACCATCGGTTTGCCAGTGTGAGGAGAGTAGGCTGTGGAGGCTCTGGCATATAGCAGCCTCAGGAAATCATATATTTCGGTTATTGTACCGACTGTGGAACGAGGGTTGTTGCCGGTTGTCTTCTGTTCGATGGCGATGATGGGACTCAGGCCGGTAATCGATTCCACTTCTGGTTTTTCCAATATTCCCATAAACTGCTTGGCGTATGGAGCCAGTGTGTCCATATACCTTCTCTGACCTTCCGCATAGATGGTATCGAAGGCCAGAGACGACTTCCCGCTTCCGCTCAGTCCGGTTATGACCACGAATTTATTCCTCGGGATCGAGAGACTGACATTTTTCAGGTTATGGGCCCTTGCCCCCTGAATATCAATATAATCCTTGTCTACTTCTTCTTTTTGCATCATTCTTCGTAAGCTTCATTGAATGGCATCAGGAACGGATTTGTCATCCTTTCATAAGCGATGTCTGTTGTTGGCCCGTGTCCTGGAATTACCTGAATGTCAGGCTCAAGTATCATCAGTTTGCGGAATATTCCCTCTATCATCAAATCGTAGTCGGCCCACTTGTTGTCCGTACGGCCTATTGAACCCTGGAAAAGAGTGTCTCCACTCAGGAGCAATTTCTCCTTCCTTTCCAGAAAACAAAGTCCTCCCGGGGTGTGTCCCGGTGTCTCGATAACTTCAAACTCCAGTTCTCCAGCTTTGATTGTGTCTCCTTCGCAGACGAATTCGAATTTTGTACGTTCTGAAATATTGGGGCATTCCAATCCGAACTCTTTGCACAGCAGCGGATTGGCTTCCTTGATTATCACAATATCCCTTTCACACATCTTGACGGGAACACCCAGCCACAGGGCTATCTCCTCCAGGCCGAATATATGGTCAAAATGAGCGTGGGTGAGCATTATATATCTGATTTTCAACCCATTGTCACTGATGAATCGTTTTAGAGCATCCTTTTCTGAAGAAGACATGCATCCCGGGTCCACGACGACTCCTTCGAGAGAGTCATCCCAGGCGACTGTGCATCTTTCTTGAAACGGGTTGAAGGTGAAAAATTTTGTGTGCACCATAGAAGTTAGATTAAAATATGTATTAGAATTCACAAAAATACGAAAAGAGTTACTAAATTTGCTATTCCTAAGGACGGAAACTTTTATAAAAACTACAAATATGCACATTGCAATAGCAGGCAATATCGGCAGCGGAAAGACAACTTTGACCAAGATGCTGGCTGCCCATTATGGCTGGACTCCGAGGTTCGAGTCCGTGGATTATAACCCATATCTTGCTGATTTCTATGAAGATATGGAAAGATGGTCCTTTAATTTACAGGTGTATTTCTTGAATAAACGTTTCAAGGATGTCGTTGAAATTTCCAAGACTGATGATGTCATCATCCAGGACAGGACAATATACGAGGATGCTAGGATTTTTGCTCCTAACCTCCATGGAATGGGACTGATGTCCACAAGGGACTTCCAGAATTATTCCGACCTTTTCGACCTGATGATGTCTCTGGTCAATCCGCCGGATCTTTTGATTTATCTTCGCTCTTCCATCCCTAATCTTATAGGTCAGATTCAAAAGAGGGGAAGGGAGTACGAGAAAAGTATAAGGATTGATTATATCACAGGTCTCAACGAACGTTATGAAAACTGGATTCGTGACTACAAGCACAAACTGCTTGTGCTTGATGTGGACAGAATCAAATTTGAAAACAGACCTGAAGATTTTCAGGAAGTGACTGACAAGATTGACGCTGAACTGTTCGGCTTGTTTAAGTAATCAGCAATAATTATTCAATATGGCAGAAAGACTGACAATTATCGACTTCGTTGAAAAATATGTAGCGAAGTATTCGTCCAACACCTTCCTTTGGGAGAAAGTTGGCGATGAGTGGACAAAGACAAACTATACACAGACCAAGGAACAGGCATATCGCATCGGAGCAGGCCTGATGTCTCTCGGTTTTCAGAAGGGCGAAAAAGTTTCGTTTCTTTCGGAAGGACGCAATCTCTGGGTAATCGGTGAACTCGGAATTTTGTACGCAGGTGGTGTCAATGTTCCGCTGTCTATTAAGCTTGAAGAGGCTAATGATTTGGTTTTCAGGGTTAAACACTCTGATTCCAAATATGTGTTCACTTCCGCATCCCAACTTCAGAAGATACGCTCCATTCTTCCAGAATGTCCTATGGTGGAAAAAGTCATCATATTCGACAAGGTCAAGGACCAGAAGGAGAATGAAATTTATATAGGTGACCTGATGGAGATGGGTGATAAATTCCTGAAAGAACACTTTGAAATGTTTCAGCAGAGGTATAAATCTGTCGGCCCGGATGATTATGCCAACATCAGCTATACTTCTGGTACCACAGCAGACCCGAAAGGAATCCTCCTTACCCATAGGAACTATACGGCCAATGTGGAGCAGGCTCATTCCGTTATAGGATGCCGCGAGGATGATGTTATGCTCATCATTCTGCCTCTGGACCATTGTTTTGCCCACGTTGCCGGTTTCTATACCCTTATGTCCTATGGCTCTTCTTTTGCCACAGTGCCAGGTAACAGTCTGAGAAACATCCCTTCAACCATCAAGGCTATCCGTCCTACCATTATGCTTTCCGTTCCGTCTCTTGCCAAGAGTTTCAAGAAGACCATCGAGGCAGGAGTCAAGGCCAAGGGACCTTTTGTGGAGAAACTCTACAATCTTGCTCTCAAGAACGCCATTATATATAATAAGGAAGGATACAATAAAGGTGCTGGCCTTTCGTTCTGGAGAAAGCCTTTTGTTTCTCTTTTCGACAAGCTTGTTTTCAAGAGTGTCCGTGAAGCCCTCGGAGGCAGGATGAGGTTCTTCGTCGGAGGTGGTGCCCTTCTTGATATCGATCTCCAGAGATATTATTATGCAATCGGCATCCCTATGTTCCAAGGGTATGGACTTTCGGAAGCCACTCCTATCATTTCCGCCAATTCATTCGAACACCATATACTAGGTTCTTCGGGATGTGTCGTCAAACCGATGGAAATCAAGATTCTGGATGACAACGGCAAGGAACTCGGATTTGGACAGAGAGGTGAAATCTGTATCAAGGGTGAGAATGTGATGGCCGGATACTGGAAGAATCCGAAGTCAACTGCTGAAACCGTTGTTGATGGCTGGCTTCATACCGGGGATATGGGATATATGCGTGATGAGCGTTTCCTTTATGTGGTTGGCCGCTTCAAGTGCCTTCTTATCTCTTCTGACGGAGAGAAATACAGTCCTGAGCTGATAGAGGAGTCCATTGGTGAGAACTCGAAATACATCGAGAATATCATTCTGCACAATAGCCAGGATCCTTACACCATTGCTCTGGTTGTGCCTCATAAAGACAATCTCAAGGCATATGTCGCAGCAGAGAAACCGGGGTTGGATCCAGAAAGCAGAGAGGCTAAGGAAATGATGCTCAATAAGATACAGGCGGAAATAGATACATACCGCAAAGGTGGCTCCAATTATGGAGCTTTCCCGGAGAGGTGGCTTCCTGCCGCTCTGTGCGTGCTTCCTGAACCTTTCACCGAGCAGAACCATATGATGAACAGTTCGATGAAGGTGGTCCGCAGGGTTGCTGAGTCGGTGTATGCTGACAGAATGGCATTTGCCTATACACCAGAAGGAAAGAATGTCGTCAATGATCTGAACCTTTCTTCC
>CAMBRR010000012.1 GCA_945870315.1 uncultured Bacteroidales bacterium | reverse complement strand
TTTTAGTCACCCTCTCATCTCAAAATTGCACAGCAATTGTCTTATTTATGGCTGCATCATAATCTCGATGTAGTTCTCCTGAGAAAGAAGTTTGCTGATAACAGCCTTGATGCTGTCGATGCTTATTGCCTCAATAGCTGACTCTACTTCAGCATCATAGTTGATGCCAAAGAGTTCCATATTCTTTATCTGGCCTTCCCAGTAACCGTTGTTGATACGCTTTTCAGGAACATTCTTTTTCAAATTTTCCTTGGCCATATCTACTTGAGCCTGAGTGAATCCGCCTTCAGCAAGTCTCTTGAGACCGGCAATTGCCAGGTCGTTGAGTTTAGCTGCTGATTCAACATTGGTGTCAAAATAAACCTGTACGAGAGCCATTTCCTTCGGATCCCTGTCAACTTGAACTGCTACACCAGCACCATATGTACCACCTTCTTCCTCGCGGAGAGTCTCTGTGTAGATCATATCAAGAATGAATTTAGCGGCATCCAAGCTGACTTCTTCAGGAATACTTATAGGCATATCTGCAGTATAGAGTTGCAGAACGGTTGCCTTAGGAGTTTCCATCGGAGTGCTGAAATGATTCTTGACCTGTCCTTTGACGATTTCAGGGGTTTCATACTTGCAGGAAGCCGGTTTCTTGCCCTTTGGAAGTGAACCCATATATTTCTCTACCATAGGCTTGAGAGTCTCAAGATCAACGTTTCCGGTGATTATGAGGGTTGCTCCGGCAACATCCTTGAAGAGTTCCTTATAGCACCTTTCCATTGTCTGAAGGTTGACTTTGCTGAGGTTTTCCTTGCTGAGATCAAGTACTCTAGGATTGCCAGGATAAAGAGTTTTTGTAATCTCATTCTGTAGCCTGAAGCTTGGCTGACCTTCCAGGTTAGGCAGTACAGCTTCAATCTGTCCGATTGATGTTGCATATTCCTGCTCGTCGAACCTCATATCAGTGTAGGTGAGGTATATCAGCTGGAGGGCTGTTTCAAGATATTTAGGAGAGCAAGATGCAGATACTCCGTGCTCCCTGCTTCCTATGAACGGATATGCAGAAGCGATTTTGCCTGAAAGCATCTTCCTGAGAGTGGTCTTAGGGAATTTGCTTACACCTGCATTGGAACGGAATACCTGCCAAACATTATCTTCGAATGAATAGAGATCTTCATTCGCAATAAGGGTTTTTCCTCCTTTCTTGTAAAGTTCGAACAGGATCTGGTCTTTCTTGAACTCTGTCGGTTTCACGATAACCTTGAGACCATTCTTGAGTGTCCAGACTGTTGAGCCGTAAACACCGGCAGACTCTTTAGTGATTTTTGAACCCTTAAGAGCAGAGGCATCCACCAGAGGCTCATCAGTTGTCTCTTCTGCAATAGCTTCAATATCAGCTTCTTTCGCTGCAACTATTGCGGCCTTCAGGCTTTCAGGATCCGGGTTTGCAAGACCTTCTTTTTCAGGACCGGTATATACAATGGTAATATAATTGTCTGACAGGAAGTCAACGGCAATCTGTGAAAATACCTGTTTGATAAGGTCTGCGCTGAGCTGATTGCAGAACATACGTGTCACTTCAAGATTGGTCTGAGGATCAAGAAGCGGCTTGTTGTCATAGAAATGCCTCATAATAGGATTGATGAAATCCGGATTCTTGCGGGTCGAAGCAGCCTCGACGCTCTTTTCACAGGAGCTGATGAGTTTGTCTTTTGCACGCTGTACCTCGGATTCCGTTAATCCGAACCTTCTCATCCTTTCAATCTCTTTCATAAATGCGTTGAAGGCAGGGACTGCCTCTCCATCTTTGAAAGAAAGATTACCCATAAAGGCATCGCAGTCATTGCAGAGACTTCCGTAGTAGAATGATGCATCAAGGAATGGCGCGTCAGGATTTGAAGTGATGTCACCGAATCTCTCACTCATTACCATAGAGATGATGTCTGTAATGACGTCCATCATAAAGCCAACATTGGTGTTGCCCATCTCAAGAGGCATAGGGTCAGTCTTCCAGAGAATCTCGATGCTTGAACTTGTGGCCTCCTTGTCGGTAAGAATGGCAACTACAGGCTCTTCGTTCTTCTCAATCTGGTAAACCGGTTTCTGAGTTGGGGTAGCGGGAGCAGGAATGTCGCTGAAAATCTTTTTGATTTTTTCTTCCATCATATTGACATCAAAGTCTCCGACGACTACAAGTGCCTGCATATCAGGCTGATACCAAGTTTTGTAAAAACTGGTGAGACTTTCCGGCTTGAAGGTTTTGAGTTGTTCCTCAGAACCGATAAGAGTCCTTTTTGCATATGGCGTTCCTGCAAAATAATAAGGAAGTGTGCGCTCGAACATCCTCCATCCAGCATTCCTTCTTGTCCTTCTTTCCTCGAGAATCACACCTCTTTCTGCATCGATTTCGGCGGGATCGCAGGTCACGAAATGAGAATAGTCGTGCATTACCAACAGGCAGGAATCAATGATGCTTTCGCGGACAATCGGAATATTGTTTAGCATATATTTGGTCTCTTCAAAACCTGTGGAGGCGTTGATGTTGCGACCGAACTCGGCGCCGATGCTCTGGAGGTAGTTCAAAAGATCTTTGCCAGGGAAATTCTTGGTTCCGTTGAAGCACATATGCTCAAGGAAATGCGCCAGACCATCCTGGTCGTCAGTTTCTTGAAATGCACCTACATTGGTCGCGAGGTAAAATTCGGCCCTTTGAGCCGGAATAGGATTGCTTCTGATGTAGTATGTCATACCGTTGTCCAACTTGCCGATTTTTATGCTTTCGTCAGTTGGAAACTGCATCACGCCCTGTGCAGAAGCACTTGCAGCCATAATGACTGCTGCAATGATGATAAATAAACGTTTCATTTTAACTTTTATTGTGTTAAACTTATAATCATTAGACTCCAATAAGCGTAAAAAACTACAAATATATATCAAAAAATGTCAAAATTTACTTAAAATATGTACTTTTGTAAGATTGACATAAATCCGGATGTTAGAAGATTTTAAAATAAAAGTGTTTGTCACGGTTGCATCTACTGGCAGTTTTACAAAGGCCGGCGAATTGTTGGGCATTAGCCAACCTGCTGTAAGTCAGAATGTCGCTGAACTTGAAAAATTGACAGGAGTAAAACTTTTCAATCGTGAACGTGGAGTAATAACAATGACCAGGGAAGGTGAAGTGTTTTCCAATTATGCTTCCCGTGCCGTATATCTGGGAAAGTCAATTGGAGCTCTTTTCGTAAAACTTGCTCCGGCAAGGGTAAGAATACAGGTTTCTGAAGAAATATATCAGTGGTATCTCAGTCCTCTTCTGTCTTCATTCTCCATCGTGCATCCTCAGGTCATCTTTGAACGTTCTCTTTTTGATGACTGTGACCTGAAATTATATATGGCTCCGTCTTCACCCCTGGGTCTTTCTCCCTCATCCGTAGCCAAGTTCAGAGTCTCGCTTTCTACTGCTCCGATGGAAACCTCTGGTATGACCTCCTCCATCGAAAAAACCTCATATTTTGAAATATGTTATCAGCCTTCCGACTCTTTTTCCCACACGAAACTGTGCCAGATGCTGAAAGAATACCTCATAGTTTCATTATAAGGGGATAGATTTACCTTATAAAACCCCTAATAGGGGTCGTAGACGAAAGTCTACGGGGGTTAGGAAGGTCTGTTTTTCGAAGAAAAACAATTGAGGGTGACTAAAAAGTTCATTTTTTAGTCACCCTCTTCTTATATTTATGCGTGGCAATGATTATTTGCCTGCAAGTCTCTTGTATGTCTCAAGACGGATCTTTGCAAACTCCTCTGTCTTCTGGAGAAGTTCACCAGCCTTGTCAGGGAACATCTTGTAGAGAGAAGCGAAACGAACTTCGCCTTTGAGGAAGTCCTGGAACTTGCTCCAGTCAGGTTCCTTGCTGTCGAGAGTGAACGGATTCTTGTCTGTTCCCTCAAGTGCAGGGTTAAACCTGTAAAGGTGCCAGTAACCGCACTCAACTGCGAGTTTCTCCTCTTTCTGGCTAAGTCCCATGCCGGCCTTCAGACCGTGGTTGATACAAGGTGCGTATGCAATTACGAGGGATGGACCGTCGTATGCCTCAGCTTCCTTGATTGCGTTGAAGTACTGAGCTGGGGATGCACCCATTGCAACCTGTGCAACATATACATAACCATAGCTCATTGCCATCATACCAAGGTCTTTCTTGCGAACTTTCTTACCGGAAGCAGCAAACTTGGCGATAGCTCCTGCAGGAGTAGCCTTTGATGACTGTCCACCGGTATTCGAGTAAACCTCAGTATCAAGAACGAGGATGTTCACATTTTCTCCGGATGCGAGCACGTGGTCAAGTCCGCCGTATCCGATGTCATAAGAAGCACCGTCACCGCCGATAATCCACTGGCTGCGTGCAGGAATGAATGTCTTGTATTCTACAAGCTGTTTGCAGATGTCGCAACCGCAAGCCTCGCAAAGAGGAATCAGTTCGTCTGCCACCTCGCGGGTAACCTTGGAGTCGTTCCTGTTCTCAAGCCACTTGGTGAAGAGTGCTTTCATCTGGTCTGAGCAGCAAGAGCATGCGATACCCTCTTCCATAAGGCGTGCAACGGTAGCACGAGCCCTGTCGGAACCGAGTTTCATACCGAGACCGAACTCGCAGAAGTCCTCGAAGAGTGAGTTTGCCCAAGCCGGACCGTGTCCTTCTGCATTGGTGCAATATGGAGCAGCAGGGAATGAAGCGCCGTAGATTGAAGAACATCCAGTCGCATTGGCAATCATCATATGGTCACCGAAGAGCTGGGTGATGGTCTTGATATATGGTGTTTCACCACAACCTGCGCAGGCTCCAGAGAATTCAAACAGAGGCTGTGCGAACTGAGCATTCTTGACATTGGCAGCCTTGTTCTGTACGCCTTCCTTGTATCCAACGTGTGAGTGGAGATAGTCGAAGTTGGCCTGCTCTGCAACCTGAGTGTCAAGCGGCTTCATCACGAGAGCCTTCTCCTTTGCAGGACATACATCGGCACAGTTGCCGCAACCTGTACAGTCCATAACGGAAACGGAGATAGCGAACTTGTATTCTTTGAATACTGCCTTGCCCTGCTGAGTCTTAAGGCCTGCAGGAGCAGCGGCTGCTTCTTCGTCTGTCAAAAGGAATGGACGGATTGCTGCGTGAGGGCAGACAAATGCGCAGTTGTTACACTGGATACAGTTCTCAGCCTGCCACTCAGGAACTTTGACAGCAACTCCACGTTTTTCATAAGCGGTGGTACCGGCAGGAATTGTTCCGTCAGCCTGATCCTTGAATACGCTTACAGGAAGGGTGTCGCCGCACTGAGCATTTACAACGTCAGCAATCTCCTTTACGAAAGCCGGAGCAAGGCGGTCCTTGTTCGGATTCTCGAATTTGGCTGTAATGTCTTTCCAGTCTGCCGGAATCTCAACCTTTACATACTCACCTCCTCTGTCAACGGCTGCGTAGTTCATATTGACCACGTTCTCACCTTTCTTGCCGTAACTCTTGACAATGGCAGCCTTCATATAAGATACAGCCTCCTCGTAAGGAATGATGCCTGTAATCTTGAAGAATGCGCTCTGGAGGATGGTGTTGGTCCTTCCGCCCAGACCGATTTCTGCTGCAATCTTGGTGGCGTTGATGATGTAGAGGGTGATGTTCTTTTTGCCGATGATAGCTTTTACGTGATCCGGAATCCTCTTGAGGGTTTCTTCCTCGTCCCAAAGGCTGTTCAGAAGGAGAGTACCGTTTTCCTTGATGCCCTTAAGCACGTCATATTTCGTGAGGTATGAAGGAACGTGGCAAGCAACGAAGTCAGGGGTGCTGACAAGATATGGAGCCTTGATAGGGGAGTCTCCGAAACGGAGGTGTGAGCAGGTATATCCGCCTGATTTCTTGGAGTCATAGTCGAAATATCCCTGGCAGTATTTAGGTGTATGGTCACCGATGATTTTGATGGTGTTCTTGTTGGCACCAACAGTACCATCTGAACCAAGACCATAGAATTTGCACTCTGTAGTACCAGGCTTAACGATGGAAATTTCCTCTTTTGCCGGGAGTGACTTGAATGTGAGGTCGTCCACGATGCCGAGGGTGAATCCGTCCTTAGGCTCAGCGAGAGCGAGATTCTCATATATTGAAACGATCTGAGCAGGAGTTGTGTCCTTAGAAGACAGACCATAACGGCCACCGATTACAAGCGGAGCATTTTCCACACCCTGGAAGAGAGCTTTGACATCAAGAAGGAGAGGCTCTCCAACTGAACCAGGTTCTTTGGTCCTGTCGATGACAGCTATTCTCTTTACACTCTTAGGCAGAGCTTTCATAAAGTATTTTGCAGAGAATGGTCTGTAGAGGCGAACAATCATCACGCCGACCTTCTTGCCCTGAGCTTCCAGATAGTCGATGGTTTCCTTGATAGTCTCTGTAACAGAACCCATTGCAACGATAACGTGCTCAGCCTCAGGATCTCCGTAGTAGTCGAACGGACGATATTCGCGGCCGGTGAGTTCGCTGATTTCACCCATATATCTTGCAACGATATCCGGAACTGCGTCGTAGTACTGGTTGCAAGCTTCACGAGCCTGGAAGTAAACGTCAGCATTCTGTGCAGTACCGCGGGTTACAGGAGCATCTGGAGAAAGTGCCTTTGCCCTGAATTTAGCAAGGGATTTGGTGCTTATCATACCCTTGAGGGCTGCCTCATCGATGAGTTCTATTTTCTGGATTTCGTGAGAAGTACGGAAGCCGTCGAAGAAATGAATGAAAGGAACGCTTGACTTGATAGTTGACAGGTGGGCTACAGCTGCCATGTCAAGGGCTTCCTGAACAGAAGCAGAGGCAAGCATTGCGAAACCGGTCTGACGGCAGGCCATTACGTCCTGGTGGTCACCAAAGATAGAAAGTGCGTGTGATGCAAGAGCCCTGGCAGACACGTGGAATACGGTAGGGAGAAGTTCTCCGGCAATCTTATACATATTAGGAATCATCAGGAGAAGTCCCTGTGATGCCGTAAATGTAGTTGTAAGCGCACCTGCCTGAAGTGAACCGTGAACTGCACCTGCAGCACCACCCTCACTTTGCATCTCAGTTACTTTTACAACCTCACCGAAGAGGTTCTTTTTTCCCTGAGCCGCCCACTCGTCAACATATTCTGCCATAGTTGACGACGGGGTGATAGGGTAGATTGCTGCATGCTCGCTGAAAAGATAGGCGATGTGAGCAGCTGCCCAGTTACCGTCACAAGTGACGAATTTTTTTTCGTTTGCCATAATTGTTTATAAGTTTATGTTATGTTGAAGTAAAATGTTATGCTTTTGCTGAATTTTCTCCTGTCGCCGCTTCAATCTTCTTCATAAGCGCGAACATTATCAGGGCTGCTATGAGGCAGAGAGCGATGAGAATGCCCCAGTTTGCCATAAGAGGAATCTTGTTCCACAGCATTGAAGGAATTGAACTGAGGTAGTTGCCGATTGCAGTTGCAGCGAACCAGCATCCCATCATCATTCCCTTGTATTTAGGAGGCGCTACCTTGGATACGAAAGATATTCCCATAGGAGAGAGCAGCAGTTCTGCGAATGTGAGGGTGAGATAAGTGGAAATAAGCCAGCCCGGACTCAGAATGCTCTGTGTCTCGTTCTGTTCCAGGTCCATCGGAGATGTAAGGCCGAAAGATGCCAGGGTTATGATGGCGAATCCGAGTGCTGCTACAAGCATTCCAAGCGCAATCTTCTTTGGTGCGGAAGGCTCTTTGCCTTTCTTGGCAAGAGCACCGAAAAGCGCCATTGAGAATGGTGTGAGGGCTACTACGAAGAACGGGTTGAACTGCTGGAAGTCGGATGGCTGGGCGTTGACAGGGTCAGGCATAAAGTAGAAAAGTCCGAAGGCTCCTGCCCAAAGCGCTGCGGTCACGCATCCTGAAACAATCTTGCCTCGTTTGGTCTCAGACTGAAATACTGAGAAAATAGTATAAACTGATGCGGCGATAAGCGCGAGGCTCCAGATGTTGAACCCTATCCTCATCGGACCGCTTACAGTAAGGTTGGTGTATTTTTTCGCAAAGAAGGTGAGAGCTGCGCCATTCTGGTGGAATGCCATCCAGAAGAAAATAACTACTGCGAACACCAGGAAGAGGGCAACCAGACGGTCTTTTGTCTGCTTTGGAGTCAGTTCCTCGACTGGGGCAGCAGCTTCCTTGGCCTGTTTTGCAGTCACGTCAGCGTGCTTGAACCACTTTCTGCAACCGAAGTATATGGCAACCGAAAGGATGAGAGAGATGCAGGCAACGCCGAAACATAGTCCGTATGCACCTGATAGAGCATCAAGGTATGCCGGGTCTGTATTCGCAGCATCGTACACGAAGCCTGATTTGTTCAGCATCACTTCGGTAATCTTCCTTGCCATTGAAGGGGCGAACATTGCGCCTATGTTGATGGCCATATAGAAAAGGCTGAATGCCGAATCCCTTTTTGCAGAATATTTCGGATCGTCATAGAGGTTTCCAACAAGCACCTGCAAGTTACCTTTGAACAATCCTGTACCTATGGCTACAAGGGCTAGGCCTCCGAACATCACCAGCTTTGCAGTGAGATCGTTGCCTGCCGGAAGCGCAAGCGAGAGGTAGCCAAGGAACATTACAGTGATTCCGATGACGACGCATTTTCCATAGCCAATCTTGTCAGCAATGATACCTCCTATAAGAGGCATAAAATAAACGCCGGCAAGAAATATCGCATATACTTGACCGGCGGCAGCTTCGCTCCATCCGAAACGGGCCTGCATCAGCAGGGTGAGGATGGCCAGCATAGTGTAATAGCCAAAGCGCTCACCGGTGTTGGCAAGGGCGAGGGCGAACAATCCTTTAGGTTGACCTTTGAACATAATTGTTTTGCTTTGTTTTAATAATTCTGCAAATATAATAAAAAGATTAAAGACTAGAAATGACTGAAAGAAAAAGAAAATTGATATATTTGTTGAGTCGGAAATGCGGCAAATGTTGGTTTGATTTTATTTTGATTATATATTGTATTGTAAATGAGCAGTTTCAGTGCGCGAGCCCTCCGGGGAATGGTTAAAATGTTCGGCTCTCTGCCGCTTGGCTTCCATTATGCCGTAGGAGATTTTTTAAGTTGGTTTGCAAAAAATATAATGAAATACAGGGCGGATGTCGTGATGGTCAACCTTTCAAGGGCGTTCCCGCAAATGAAATACAAAGACCTGAAAAAGATATACGATAGGTTTTACCGTCATCTCGGCGAAATCATCGCTGAAACCATATGGTACGGGGCAAGTGATTACAAGAGGCTTGACAAAGCCCGCATAGTAACAGTCGAAAATCCTGATATCCTGAATCTTGCATTAGCCTCATCTCCTTCTGTGACAATGCTTTATTCTCATCTCGGAAACTGGGAGATTATTGGAGGAGTGTGTAGTTACAAGACTGATGACGGAAGGCTTATGAACATCTCTGAAGAAAGTGTCAGGGTGGTGTACAAGAAACTTTCCAGCAAGGTGTCAGATGAGTTCTTTGCACTGAACAGGATTGCCCCTCTTGAGAGGGAAGGGACTTCGACAGAGGTTGAGACTTCGAACATCCTGAGATATGTTCTGAAGCACAAGGACGAGAAGATGTTATATATCTACATAGCAGACCAATATCCCTATTATGGCTCATCTCCGTATGATGTGGGGATGTTCCTTAATCAGCCAACGAAGGGTATGCTTGGAAGCCTTGCTGCTGCACATAAACTTGGGCACGCTGTGGTATATATGAATATGCGCAGGGAGGAAAGAGGACATTACAGGCTGATTTTCACCAAGTTGTGTGAGGATGCCTCCAAGATTGAACCGGGAGTTCTGATCAGAAAATATTTCGACTTGCTGGAGAAGGATATATGTGAATGTCCGGAGAACTGGCTCTGGTCGCATAAAAGATGGAAATAACACATAAAATTATTATTATGAGAAAGTTGACACAAGGAATTGCAATTGCCGCCCTGCTCTTTGGCTCAGCAGCGGTTTCGGCACAACAGAAGTCCACTGAAGACTTGGGATTTCTTACCTATTGCCTGCCTGCTACCTCCATAGTGATGGATGTGGAAGCCCAGCAGGAGACCTTCTATGCCGGTCCATATGCTAAATATGCTGAAAAATATCTCGGTATCAAGGCCCGCCAGAAAGATGCCACAACTGTTACCGTAACCAGCCTGAGTATGACTCCATATGTGGAAGCTGACCAGAGCAGACGCTATAGCATCCAGGTTAAGAAAGGTGATATTGATGCCACATTCCTTAAACTTTCATCAGCTGGCCTGGTTTCTTTTGCAGATGCCAATTTCGGTGAAGGCACAATGTGGCGTTTCCCAAAGTCAGGAGGGGCTGATTTTTCAGGAAAAGGCATTTCTTCAAATCTGACATCCGAATATACGACTTTGTACAAGAGCGATGAGCATTCCAACGGGACTGTGGCTGTGCAGCAGAGCGTTATTGTAGAGAAAACTCCGGAGAAAAAGGCTGCCGAGACCGCTGAAATGATATTGAAACTGCGCAAACAGCGTCTTCAGATTGTTACAGGAGACACAGATGCTACATACAGTGGAGCTGCTATGGGGGCTGCAATTGCAGAACTTACCCGTCTTGAGCAGGAATATATGACATTGTTTACGGGATACAGTGAATTCAAAACCCAGAAGATGAAGTTCGAGGTCGTGCCTCAGTCCGACAAGGAAAACCAGATGTACATTGCCTTCCGGCTTTCTGATACTGCGGGGCTCGTCCCTGCGGAGAATCTTTCCGGCAAGCCTGTCGTGATGGAGATTGTTCCTCAGAATTTCTCTGAACCGGTCGTCGAAGCAGCAGAAAAGGACAAGAAGGCTGTTTTGGCCCATTATCGCATCCCTGCGATGTGCCAGGTAAAGGTTCTTATCGGCCAGGAACTCTTGATGCAGACGCGTATTCCAATTTATCAACTAGGTCAGGAATGTGTTCTGCCTGTAAACACAATAATTTCGAAATAATTAATAATCTCGAAATAATTTAAGTAATTGACAACAATATGACTATCAAAGATCTTGAACCAAAATCAGTGTGGAACAATTTCTATTCTCTCACACAGATACCTCGTCCTTCCAAGAAAGAGGGGAAGGCGATTGACTTTATGTATGAATTCGGCAAATCTCTGGGTTTGGAGACATATAGGGATGAAATCGGAAATGTGATAATCCGCAAGCCGGCTACTCCCGGTATGGAACATCTCACTGGTGTAATCCTTCAGGGACATATTGATATGGTTCCGCAGAAGAATGCCGATACCGTGCACGATTTTGAGAAGGACCCTATACAGACCTGGATTGATGGTGATTGGGTAAAGGCCAAGGGAACCACTCTTGGGGCTGACAACGGTCTAGGTGTTGCTATGGCAATGTCAGTTCTTCAGTCAGACACGATCAAGCACGGCCCTCTGGAGGTTCTCATTACAATGGATGAGGAGACCGGAATGACCGGTGCAAACTTCCTCAAACCGGGACTTCTTAAAGGAAAGATTCTTATCAATCTGGATTCAGAAACAGAGGGTGAACTTTATGTTGGTTGCGCTGGTGGAATGGATTTCACTGCCAAGGCTTCTTATCAAAGATGCGAGGAGCCGGAAGGCTGGCTTTGCTACAGCCTTGATGTGAAAGGTTTCAAGGGTGGACATTCCGGAATGGATATCATTCTTTGCCGTGCAAATGCCAACAAGGTTGCTGCCCGTCTGGTATGGGCGCTGATGACAGAAGCCGGTGTTAAACTTGTTGATTTTGAGGGAGGTACACTTCGTAATGCCATTCCTCGTGAAGCTTTTGTTACCGTTTATGTGGATCCTTCAAAAGAGGCTGCTGCAAAGGCTGTAGTGGAGCGTCTTGCTTCTGTAATAAAGGAGGAGTACAAGGTAACTGATCCGGATGCATCCATTTCTTTCCATCCTTATGTGTGTGATGGCGGTGAATGCGATCCTCAGGATTGTCTGTATGTCGAGCCTTCTGCGGCTGCACGTTTCGTTCAGGCTGTCCTGGCTTGTCCTGACGGAGTTGAAAGGATGAGCGACCAGATGCCGGGATTGGTGGAAACTTCCAACAATATGGCTATGGTATCCATCTATCGTGGAGAGTTCAAGGTAAGCACCCTTATGAGAAGTTCGGTTGATTCAGCTAAAGAGGCTCTTGCTGAGAAGATCAGCAGTGTATTCCGTCTGGCAGGCTGTGAAGTGGAACTTACAGGAGGGTACTCAGGATGGGCACCGAATGCTTCGTCCAGGATACTCTCAACAATGAAAAAGGTTTACAACGATTTGTTCGGAAAAGAACCTGCTGTAATGGCCATACACGCAGGACTGGAGTGCGGAATCCTTGGCGGAACATATCCGGATTGGGATATGATTTCCTGCGGTCCTACCCTGATGAGCCCTCATTCTCCTGATGAAAGAGCAAATATTCCTTCAGTGGAGAAGTGCTGGACCTTCCTTCAGGCCGTTCTTGCCAATATTCCGGAAGCTGAATAAAGCGGTTATCAAGAAACAGCGCTGTTATAAATGATGAGAGGATGGCTGAAATGCAATCATTTGGCCATCCTCTCTTTTGTAGGCAGAACCGTAAGCCGGTTTCTGTTTTAATCTGTCATTTATCTTCGCAACCTACCCCCTGGAAGAAAGCGGGCCGCCTCCTGCCACAATGACGAGCACTGTGACTTTCCAGTATATTTGGTTTTGCAGGTCCCGGGGCCGTACCCGACCGATGTCACCACCGACCGCCGTGGGCTCTTACCCCACATTTTCACCCTTGCCCTTTCGGGCGGTAATTTTCTGTTACGGCTTCCATAAGATTACTCCCATCTGCGCTTTCCGTAGCGGGATGCCCTTTCCTGTCCGGACTTTCCTCTATACCTCGACCAAAGCCTCAATATAGCGACAGAAGCGTTCTACCTATTCCTTATCCTATTTTTTGTATCCAAGCTTGCGCTCGCGCCTGTCATTGCGTGCGTTCACCTTTTCAACTTCTTTCTCAAGGGCTGGAGTTATGTCCACGCAGCGCTTGTGACATTGCATAGACCTCGAATACATCCTTCCTACGCAGAAGTTGCTGTGCTCGCATGCACTGCAGTGATGCTCATCTGCCGCCATCTTGTTGACAAAATCAGTATCTTCCAGCACTGCACGTCCCATCTGCAGAAGCTCGAATCCTTCATCCATAACCTTGTCAGCTGCCTCACGGCTGGTAACACCTCCAACATAGATGAACGGAAAGCCCGGCATTGCAGCCTGGAATTTCTTGGCATCTTCAAGGAAGAAGAGAGGTTTGAACGGTACGGTCGGAGCAACGATTCTTCCACCGAGCAGTACGCCAAGTTTAAGCCACCACTGTTTCCAAGGGAAGTAGTGGACAATCGTTTTAACAGGGAATTCTCCCCTCATTACATACATCGGAGCCCTGCTGACAAAACCGCCTGAGAGCGTTATCGCCTGTACTCCCAATTTGCGCAGTTCCTTGGCAACCTCTATCAGTTCTTCCGTTGTCTGGCCTCCCTTGAATCCATCGCTGGTGTTGAGTTTTGCAGTGACTGCAATCTTGTCGCCAGCTGCCTTGACGACTTCACTGATGCACATCCTCATAAAACGCATCCTGTTGTCAAGACTTCCTCCGAACTCATCCTTGCGGTGGTTGGTATATGGGGAGAGGAACTGCGAAATGAGATATCCGTGTCCTGCGTGCACTTCAACTGCGTCGAAACCGGCCTCAATGCAGATTCTTGTGGCATCTCCAAAAGACTTGGCTACATACTCGATATCCTCTTTAGTCATTTTCCTATAAAAGGTCGGAGAATACAGGTTGAAGCCGTTGCTGGCTCCTATAGGCATGCAGTGGCAGGTGCTCCTGTGAGTCATATTGCCACAGTGGCCAAGTTGGATGCTGGCTTTTGCCCCTTCCGCGTGGATTGCATCCGTAAGTTTCTTCAAGTCAGGGATAATTTCCTTGCAGAGCAGAAGCTGACTATCGAAGGAAAGGCCGCTTTCGCATACGGCAGCATAGGCTACTGTCGTCATTCCGATGCCGCCTCTTGCCACAGCTGTATGGTAGTCAAATAGTTCCTGTGTAGGACGGTTATTCTTGCACATAGCTTCAAAGGCAGCAGAACGGATAGTTCTGTTCCTTAGCTCAAGATTGCCGAGTTTGTATGGCGTAAATAGTTTGCTCATAATTTCTTAATAAGTAATATAAATTACCATATAAATGGTATCATATTCTTTTTGTGGAGTTCTTTATATTCATCCCCGAACTCCTGTTCATATTTTTTGGTAAGGTTCTTTGCTCTTGGAGCCAGATTCGCGAAGGTCCAGATGGCAAATAGCAGTCCGGCAGGAGACCAGGTCAGGATGGCAAAGCCTACCCACTCGGTGAATTCTCCAAAATAATTTGCGGAGGTTACATATTTATATAGTCCCTGTTTCGGAATATAATGCTTGGTGTCCCCAGGCTTGCGCAGATGTCTGATGATGTGGTCGGACTGGAGGTTGATGAACATCCCCGTGAAGAAGATGATGCATCCTGCTATGAAGACCGGGTTGGTGAGCCAATCCATGGTATACATCCCGGACGGAGCCTGAGAATAAAGCCATCCTCCTATCAGATAAGCATTCAAAGTATTGAATACCATACCCATAAGCATTACTGCAATCGGCATCGAACCCTTGCCTCTCATCAGGAGGGGGAAGATGAATGATCTCTGGAAATAGTGAAGCAGGAACAAACCTGCCATTATGTACAGGACCAGTCTGTCGTTTCCGGTGTCCGCCCCTCTGAAAGCAAAGTCCAGAGTGTAGTAAAGCATAAAGAAGAACGCCGGACATTCCATCAGAACCCAGGCGAGTTTGTTGTTTATCTTAGGCCCCCACTGGGATGTGGAAAGGTAGCCATAGCCGGCGTTAAGGAAAAACAGGACGATGAATACTATCACCGCCATCACTCCCATAGAGGCAAGTATCAGGTAATAATTGCTCATATCGTATCAAAAAACGCCTGCAAAGGTAATAAAGATTTTTTCAAATCGGATTTTTTGACTACTTTTGTGCCCCTGTTAACGATATTTTTTATCCATATGAACACAAAATACGTATTCGTTTCAGGTGGCGTTGCCTCTTCACTTGGCAAGGGAATTATTTCAGCTTCATTAGCCAAACTTCTGCAAGCCAGAGGTTTGCGAGTAACAATCCAGAAATTTGATCCATATATCAACATCGATCCGGGTACTCTGAATCCGTATGAGCACGGTGAGTGTTATGTTACTGAGGACGGTGCGGAAACGGACCTTGACCTCGGCCATTATGAGCGTTTCCTTGGTGTTCATACTTCAAAGGCAAACAATGTCACTACCGGAAAAATCTACAATACCGTCATCAGCAAGGAAAGGGAGGGGGCCTATCTCGGCAAGACCGTCCAGATTGTCCCTCATATCACTGATGAGATAAAAAGGAGGATGCTCCTGCTCGGTAAGAGTGGAAAATATGACATCGTAATCACGGAAATCGGAGGAACAGTCGGGGATATGGAATCCCAGCCTTTCGTGGAGGCAGTAAGACAGTTGCAGTGGGAACTTCCGGAGGAAGACTGCTTGACGATTCACCTTACTCTGGTACCATACCTAAGCGCAGCAAAGGAGCTCAAGACAAAACCGACCCAGCACTCTGTTCAGCAACTTCAGAGGTGGGGTGTGCAGCCGGATATCATCGTATGCCGCACAGAACACGAACTCACTCCTGAGCTTCGCAGGAAGATGGCTCTTTTCTGCAATGTTAAACCAGGGCACGTAATCCAGTCAATGGATGCTCCGTCCATCTACCAGGTGCCGTTGAATATGGCACGGGAAAATCTGGATAAACTTGTTCTGGAGCATTTTCAGATTGACAATGCCCCGGAGCCTGACCTTACCCGCTGGATGAGTTTCCTGGATAAACTGAACAATCCAAAGTCCACCGTTGACATCGCTCTTGTCGGAAAATATGTAGAGTTGCAGGATGCCTATAAGTCCATTCTGGAGTCTTTCGTGCACGCTGGTGCTGCAAATGAGTGCAAGGTGAATGTGCATAGCATCCACAGCGAGTATCTGGACAAGGATAATGTGGAAGAAAAACTTTCTTCAATGGACGGAATCCTGGTGGCTCCTGGTTTCGGCGAGAGGGGACTGGAAGGCAAGATTGTGGCTATCCGCTATGCCAGGGAGAACAATCTTCCATTCTTCGGAATCTGCCTCGGTATGCAGATGTGCGTCGTGGAGTTCGCCCGCAATGTGCTGGGACTCAAGGATGCCGCTTCCACTGAGGTCAACCCGCAGACAACCACTCCGGTCATAGATTTGATGGAAGATCAGAAGAGCACTACCATCAAGGGCGGAACGATGAGGCTTGGTGCATATGAATGTGTACTTGATGAAAATTCGCTTGCATACAAGATATATGGCAGCAGGACCATTTCCGAGCGTCACAGGCACAGATATGAGTTCAATAATGACTATCTGTCTGCCATCGAGGCTGCCGGAATGAAGGCTACCGGAAAGAATCCTGAAACCTCGCTTGTGGAAATCGTAGAAATTCCTACACATCCGTTCTTCATCGGAGTGCAGTTCCATCCTGAACTCAAGAGTACTCCTGAGCATCCGCAGCCGATATTCGTGTCATTTGTCAAGGCTGCCCTTGAGCATAGGGACAATCGTTTGAAATAGAGATATGGCAAGATATTTCAGTTCTTTCATTCTGCTGCTGGCTATGGTGCCTGCCCTTACTTGTGCTTGCGACAGCAAAGTCACTAATTATGAGGTCGAGGTGCTGGAAGAGTATAATCACGATACGAATTCCTATACCCAGGGCCTGTTTTTTCACGAAGGCAGGATGTACGAGAGTACTGGACAATATGGAAAATCCACTTTCCGCGAGGTGGAAATCCCTACCGGCAGAGCATTGCGGAAGGTGGAGTTTGACAAGAAATATTTTGTGGAGGGTTCTTGCATATTCAATGATGCCCTGTATATATTGACCTGGGAGAACAAGGAAGTTTTCAAATATGATCCCTCTACCCTTGAACCAATTGCCAGAGGCAGATACCCGAGGCAGGGGTGGGGACTGACCACCGATGGGGAGCAGTTGATTGCTTCTGACGGTTCTGCGTATTTGTTTTTTATGGACGGAGACCTTAAACTGAAGCGAAAGGTGCTTGTGACTCTGGATGAGAGGCCTGTAAGGTGGCTTAACGAACTGGAATATGTGGACGGAATGGTCTGGGCCAATGTCTATATGACAGATGATATTGTAATCATCAATCCGAAAGACGGTAAGGTCCACGGCATGATTTCCTGCAAGGGATTGCTGCCAAGGAAGTTGCAGAAACCGGATACCGATGTGCTGAATGGGATTGCTTTCAATCCTGCAGATGGTTCACTCTATCTGACCGGCAAGAATTGGCCTAGGTTGTATAAGGTGAAGATTGTTAAGAAAAACGATTAATATTAAATAAACAATGCTGGGGTGCCGCATTTGCGGCTGAGATGATACCCATTGAACCTGATGCGGACAATACCGCCGAAGGGAATAGCGTGTCTCAAGTGCGTCTGTGCGCACTGCCCTTGCATCAATGTAACAACATTATGCGAGGTTTTTTTATGTTTGCAGCGACTCTGTCGCTGGTCCCTGCGTTTGCGGTAGCCGCAAATGTGGAAGGGCAGGAAAATGAACCTGCCGGGAAAGTCGAGAAACTCGATTCCATTGTAGTGTCGGCCTCAAGGGCCGGTAAATCAACTCCGGTGACCTACACTATGGTTGACAAGGAGCAGTTGAGGTCATCCAATCCAATCAACTCCCTCCCTATGCAACTCAATCTCACTCCCTCTGTTGTGGCAGTGAATGAAGGTGGTACAGGTATCGGTTATTCCAAAATGACAGTCAGGGGTTCAAAAGGATCACAGATAAATATCACTTTGAATGGTATTACTCTCAATGACGCAGAGTCTCAGGAGGTGTTCTGGGTGAATATCCCGTCCCTTTCGAATATCCTCAGTTCCGTTCAGGTGCAGAGAGGTCTTGGCACCTCTGCCAATGGCGCAGGTGCATTCGGCGCCAGCATCAATATGAGCACATCTTCTGTGGGCCTTGTTCCTTATGCCAACCTTGACATGGCGGCAGGTTCCTACAATACCTTTATGACAACTGTTTCGGCTGGAACAGGCCTGACCAAATCCGGCGTTTATTTCGATGCTGCGTATTCAAGGAATTATACTGATGGATATATCCGAAATGCAAAGGCTAAGGTTCAGTCCGCTTTTGCTGTCCTTGGATGGATGAATGAACGCAACTCATTGAAATTGACCTATCTTATGGGTGATCAGCATACTGGAATTACCTGGAATGGAATAGATATTTCTATGGCTTACGATAAGAATGACCGCAAATACAATGAGGCTGGAGAATATTATGACGAAATGGGAAATGTCAGGTACTATGACAATGATACTGACAATTATACTCAACATCATCTCCAGTTGAACTACACACGCCAGTTCGGGGAAAGGGTATTCTGGAGTACCACTTTCAACTGGACCAAGGGTGACGGCTGGTATGAAAATTACAAGGCAAAAAAGAAATTTACAAAATACGGTTTCCCTTCGGATTTTAAGTACGAACGTGATGGAATTGATTATACCGCTTCTGACAAGAGCGATTTTATCATTCGTAAGTCAATGGCAAATAACTACTATGTAGTCAATTCCGATGTGAAGTTCAAGTCAGACAAGGTAAATGTTACTGGTGGTATCAACCTCTCTCAATACAACGGAAATCACTATGGGGAAGTTCTGTGGAATGAGATTCTTGGTGATGACTATGATTACGAAGGAAGATATCCTATCAGTGCCGACAACGAATGGTATTACAACCGCAGTGTAAAGAGAGAGGCAAATGTCTTTGCAAGAGCTGAATATACTCCTGTCCCATATCTGACCACTTATCTCGATTTGCAGTACAGGGGAGTGTCTCTGAAGATGGCCGGTGTGGATGATGAGGATGACCTTGACCTCGGCTACAAGACAGCTTGGAATTTCTTTAATCCTCGCGCCGGTGTCACCTTCCAGATGGATGGTCACAAGGCTTATGCAAGTGCAGCTTTGGGCAATCGCGAACCGGGCAGGAGCGATATCAAGGAGGTCATCATCTCAAATAATCTCGGTGACTTGAAACCGGAATTGAGGCCGGAGAAAATGGTGGATGTGGAAATTGGCTATGAGTTTGCAGCAGAGAAGGTTACAGCCAGCGCGAATTTCTATTTCATGGAGTATTTCGATATGCTTCTTGAGACTGGGCGTCTCTCTGACGTAGGATATGCAATCAAGGAGAATGTAGGAAGGGCATACAGAAGAGGTGTTGAGCTTGCTATTGCCTGGCAGCCGGCTCCTTGGATGAGGTTTGATGCCAATGCTACGTTGAGCCTTAACAGAATCAAAGATTATACTGAGTCTTATACGCTGATTGACGATGATTGGAATACTGTCGGGCAGAAGGAAGTCAATTATGGAACGACCAATATGTTGATGTCTCCTTCTTTTGTAGGCTTCTTCCAATTTGCATTCACTCCTTTCAAGACAATTTGTAGCAATTCGCTCAAAACCACCACATTGGCATTGAACGGTAAGTATGTCGGGAAGCAGTTCCTTGATAATACAGCTACAAATAGCCGCAGTATCCCACGCTATTATGTGATGAATCTTTCACTTTCCCACGAGTTCAGCCTCCGTTATGGAAAACTTGGTTTGGGCGCTTATGTGAACAACCTGCTGAACAATCTGTACGTTGCAGATGGCTGGTGCTGGAAGAATATGATGCAGAGCGACGAGTCAATCGTGGACGGCGTCGGTGTCTTCCCTCAGGCTCCTGCCAACTTTATGGTAAAACTATATTACAGGTTCTAGGAAGAGGCCGTGACTAAAAAGCTCACTTTTTAGTCACCCTCAAATATTATCCCAGGTTGTCAATCATTGACCTGGCTACAGCATCGGATGCTCCCGCGCCTGCGAGTCTTTTTCGGATTTCGGCATAGTCGGAGAGCATCCGATTTTTATAGTCCTTATCTTCGATAAGTCTTCTTACCTCTTCCACAAGGGCATCAGGATTAAAGTCATCCTGAATCAGTTCCCTGAATGCCAATTTGTCGAGAATGAGGTTTCCGAGACTGATGTATCTGACCTTTATGATTCGTTTTGCAATGATGTAGGAGATACGTGCTCCGATATATCCTACCACTTGCGGAGTGTTGAAGAGGACAGTCTCTAGAGAAGCAGTACCTGAATTTATGACGGCTGCTTCGGCATTCTTGAGAATGGATTGTGTTTGCCCGAAAAGGAGTTTCACATAACTTCCGCAAGAGGATAGCCAAGGCTCGTAATCGCTCTTGTCTCTTGACGGAGCACCTGCGATAAGGAATTGAAAATCAGCATATTTATCAATGGAATGCATCCTTTCTGCAAATTGTGACAATATCGGCATCATAGTGCTGATTTCACCCTTGCGCGAGCCGGCAAGCAGGGCGATTATAGGCTTGTCAGGCAGATTGTTCCTTTGCAGAAAGGCCTCTCTTGTTTCCAACATTGCTTCAGAGGAATCAACGGCATCCACTAGCGGGTTGCCCTTGTAGATGAATGGGACTCCTTTTGATTGGAAATAAGGTATCTCGAAAGGGAAGACGATGTACAGTTTGTCGACATATTTCTTCAACTTTTCTATTCTTCCTTCCCTGGATGCCCATACTTTCGGTGCTATATAGTAGAATACCTTGAAACCTGCTTTGTGTGCAAATTCAGCAATCTTGAAATTGAATCCGGGATAGTCTATCAGGATGACGACATCTGGCTTCCAGGCAAGGATGTCTTTCTTGCAGCGACGCACGTTACCAAGGAGTTTTCCGGCCTTTCTGAGCACTTCTACAAACCCCATTATAGCGCCTTCCTTGTAATGCACCACCAAACCTCCGTCTGTCAATGACGGATTTTGAGAGGTTTCATAAACCTGATTCATCAAGTCTCCTCCCCAAAAACGGATGTCTGCCTTTGCGTCCTGGCTGTACAGCCCTTTCATCAGGTTCGAACCGTGAAGGTCACCGGATGCCTCGCCCGCTATGATATAGTATCTCATAATTTATTGGAAATCAGTATCAAAGCCTTTTGATAACAATGCTTCAAACTGCTCATTGTCAGTACAGTCCACATTGTGAGGCACTATTGAGACGTAACCATCGGCAACAAGCCTGTGGTCTGCTCTGTCGCTGTTTCTCTCATCATCCTGGAAATCTCCAACCATCATATATAGTTCCTCTCCTTCCTCTATTTTCGGGTTGGAACTCTGTCCCAGCATTTCCGGAGTGATGCCGTACTTCTTGTATGCATCAAGGTCCCAGTGCTTGAATTCCCGCACCCATCGTCCCATTCCCTGGACTCCGCACCTGACTCCGCGGATTTCCTTTATGGGGATGTTCGGGAAGTTTACATTATAATATACTCCATATTTCCGAGGGTAATTATCCATCAATTTCTTGAATATGGCCGGGAAATATTCTTTTACGGCTGAGAAGTCTGCTTCCGGATGAATGGTGTCCAATGAAACACCGATGGCCGGAATTCCGTTTAGAGCAGCCTCCTCAGCTGCTCCGAGCGTGCCGGAGTAACAGGATGCCGTGGCTGCATTGGAGCCGTGGTTGATTCCGGATACCACAACATCAGGGAAATTGTCGAGGAAAATCGTGTTCAGCCCGAATTTTACACAACTGGCAGGGGTAGCATCCACATAGGACCAAATTGCCTCGTCGTGCCTGGAACCTGCAAAGGGATTGGGGTTGGTGTGACCGAAGGTCCTGTATGCTATCTGTTTGAAACCTAATGAAACCGCCATAGACATTCCGGACTGATGATGCTTCGGCGCAATCACCGTCACTTGTCCGAATTCTTTCATTATTTCCACCAGAACCTCAAGTCCTTTGGCTTTGTATCCGTCGTCATTTGTAATGAGAATGTTCATCTTTACCTGAATTTGTGAGTTGGCAAAAATAGTCAATTATGGTGACGGAAAAAAATATTTTCAAAAAGAGTTTAAAATTTGAAAATATAATAGTGGTTTTCGATATTTTTTTTATCTTTGCACCCGATTTTTGAAAACGATGCTAACAAACTTTAATTTAATATTTTAAGCAATGATTAAACTTGGTATTAACGGATTTGGCCGTATTGGCCGTATGGTATTCCGTGCCGCTGTTGAGAATTTCTCAGACGACATTCAGGTAGTAGGTATCAATGACCTCCTCGATGCAGATTATCTTGCATACATGCTCAAGTACGACTCTGTACACGGCATTTTCAACCACGACATCAAGGTTGAGGAGAACTACCTCATCGTAGACGGCAACAAGATTCAGGTTTTCGCAGAGAAAGATCCTAAGAACATCACTTGGGGCGCTCTCGGAGTAGATGTAGTTGTTGAGTCAACTGGTTTCTTCCTTACTGAGGAACTTGCTTCTGCTCACCTTGAGGCTGGTGCAAAGAAAGTTATCATGTCTGCACCTTCAAAGGACGCTACTCCTATGTTCGTTTACGGTGTAAACCACACTACTTACGCTGGTCAGAAGATTATTTCCAACGCTTCTTGTACAACCAACTGTCTCGCTCCTATCTCAAAGGTTCTTCACGAGACTTTCGGTATCAAGAGAGGTCTTATGACTACCGTTCACGCTGCTACTGCAACTCAGAAGACTGTTGACGGTCCTTCAAAGAAAGACTGGAGAGGTGGTCGCGGTATCCTCGAGAACATCATCCCTTCTTCAACTGGTGCTGCCAAGGCTGTAGGTAAAGTTCTTCCTGAGCTCAATGGCAAACTTACCGGTATGTCAATGCGTGTTCCTACCTCTGACGTTTCAGTTGTTGACCTTACTGTAGAACTCGAGAAACCAGCTACTTATGCTGAGATTTGCGAGGCTATGAAGAAGGCTTCAGAGGGCGAACTCAAAGGCGTTCTCGGATACACCAACGAGGCTGTTGTTTCAACTGACTTCCGCAACGATTCCCGTACTTCAATCTTCGATGAGAAAGCTGGTATCCAGCTCGATCCTACTTTCGTAAAGGTTGTTTCATGGTACGATAACGAGTGGGGTTACTCAAACAAAGTTTGCGAAATGGCACGTGTAATTGCAAAATAATTACTGCAATTCAAGTTCTAGAGAGGGTGATTGAAAGGTCATCCTCTCTTTTTTTTTATTTTTTGAGGAATTCTACGCGGCAGACATCCATATCCACCGGCCCTTCTATGCCATATACCAAACCTGAGTCCGTGAACTGCCAGAATGTCCAATCGCTCATCTGTGGTGAAGGGACATCATAGTGGGCAACCCAGACAGGGTAATTCTTCTTCAGTTCGGCAGAAAGGTGGTCGCCCATGAAACTTTCACTGACATAGATGATAGGCTTTCTCCCATAATGCCTCTCGATATCCCCCAAAAAGGCTTTTATTTTGGTGTTCAATTCCTTGTCTGTACAGCCTTTGTGGATGGTTTCCACATCCAGCACAGGAGGCAAATCCCTGTACCTGAGTTCGCCTACGCAGGAAATGAAATTTTCTGCTTGTTTGTGCGGGTCCTTCGATGACCTGAAAAAATGGTAGGCACCACGCCTGATATTGCTTTCACCTGCGTCCTTCCAATGTTTCTGAAAATGTATGTCCCTATGGCTTAGGCCCTCAGTCGCCTTGATAAAGACAAATGAAACGGGTTTCATATCCATTGCTGCCATCTTTGAACTTACCGTATTGCCGTTCCTGTCAGTCAGCACCATCAAGGAATCCCATACTATTCTCTTCTGATATTTGGAAATATCAATTCCATAGAGATAGTTCCCGGAAGGAATTGCCGCTCCCTTTTCAGTCTTTACTCTATTATTAATATATGGTATGGATATGCAGAGAGCCAAAGCGATTATGATGGAAACGGCAATGAGAACTGTCGATAAGATGCTCATCGGCTTTTTTGACCGGGTCTTTCTTCCTTTTCCAGACCTAGTCTTTTTCCCGGATTTTGCCGTTTTTCGGGCAGCCGGCTTCCTTTTTATGCTTGTCTTTGCCATAATTGCTGATATGCATAGGCAAAAATAAGGTATTTCCAGCTTATTTTGTTATTTTTGCCGCTCAAATGCAACTTGATAAGCAATGAAGTTATTCAGCAGGTCCGAAAAACCATCTTGGGCGGTTTCAATGATACCGTTTATAGTACTGATTGCCACACTGTCCGTGGTTATCAAGTTGTTTGGCTCAGATGCCCTTAACGGCGGCAGTCAGGTAGCCCTCCTTCTTTCCTCGGGTGTCGTTGTAGCCATATCTATGATATTTTACAGGATTCCCTGGAAGGATTTTGAATCCGCAATCGTAGAAAATATAAGTTCAGTAGGTTCAGCCATTATCATCCTGTTCCTCATTGGCGCAGTGGCAGGTTCATGGATGGTCAGCGGGGTAGTCCCGACAATGATATATTATGGAATGAAGGTAATTTTCCCATCCATCTTCCTGTTGGCCTGCTGTGTCATCTGTGCCCTTGTGTCGCTAATGACTGGAAGTAGCTGGACGACAATCGCCACAGTCGGCGTCGCTCTGATAGGAATCGGAACAGCACAGGGATACCAGACGGGCTGGATTGCCGGTGCAATTATTTCAGGAGCCTATTTCGGTGACAAGGTGTCCCCGCTGTCGGACACTACCGTTCTTGCATCTTCCTCTGCTGGTACTCCTCTTTTCTCCCACATCAGATATATGATGCTCACCACTGTGCCGTCTTTCTGTATTGCCGCCATAGTTTTCCTGATAGTTAGTCTGTGTCACCATACTCCTGACGTGGAGACGATTTCGGATTTTTCCAATGACCTTTCAGACAGTTTCCGCATATCCCCGTGGCTGCTTCTTGTGCCAGTCCTGACTGGAGTGATGATTGCCAGGAAGGTTCCGGCAGTTATCACGCTTTTTGTGGCGGCAGTGCTTGCCGGGATATTTGCACTCATCTTCCAGCCTCACATAGTTCATTCAATCGCAACGGGACTGTCGCCAGATTCCTTTACAAACCTCTCATTTACAGATGGTTTCAAAGGCCTGTTCATCACATTTTATGATAGGACTGCCATTGATACAGGCAATGCGGCCCTGAATGAACTTGTTTCAACAAGAGGAATGACAGGGATGCTCAATACTGTTTTTCTGATTTTCTGTGCGGTAACCTTCGGAGGTACTTTGGTGGGTAGTGGAATGCTCCAGAGCCTGACTGACCTTCTTACCCGGTATATCAGCCGCAGGGTAAGCATCGTCTCCTCTACAGTAGGTACAGGTATTTTCGCTAATATGATTACGGGGGACCAGTACCTTTCAATCATTCTAACCAGCAGTCTCTACAAGAAATTGTACAAGGACCGAGGATATGAAAGCCGCTTGCTAAGCCGTTCTGTTGAAGACAGCGCCACTGTAGTATCCGTACTCATTCCCTGGAACTCCTGCGGTATGACCCAAGCCACCGTACTGAAGGTTGCAACCATCGAGTACCTCCCATACTGCCTTTTCAACCTCATTTCACCTCTTATGTCTATCCTGATGGCAGCAATAGGTTATCGCATAGTAAGGCACAAACCTCAGCAAGATCCTGACGTCCAGCAATCTGCCTAGATTTTTTGCAGGAAGTCAGTCAGACTTTCCTCCCTGCTTAAGCCAAGTTTCTTGCGTAGCCTATATCTGGTCATTTCAACACTTCTGACTGTCATATTCAGCAGGGGAGCGATGTCCTTTGAACTCAGGTCCATTTTCAGATACGCACACATTTTCTTGTCAGACACTGTCAGATTCGGAAATCTTTGGCTGAGGACTTTCA
This sequence comes from uncultured Bacteroidales bacterium, assembly GCA_945870315.1. Taxonomy (GTDB): domain Bacteria; phylum Bacteroidota; class Bacteroidia; order Bacteroidales; family UBA932; genus Cryptobacteroides. Next base: position 10,870 of record CAMBRR010000012.1, on the reverse strand, counting down.
GGAAATCGTCATATACTATGTCAAAGTTATGTTCGAATTTCTGCCAATCGTTGTCGTGACCGATATTTTCCCTTATATCCTGCCTGATACCTGTCAGGATTATCCCTGTCTTGTTCTTATCAGTATTGATATACCCGACTGCCGCCTCCACGTCAGAGTCGATTTTCAGAAGAATCTCGTTTTTCCTGATAAGATTCATAGTAGAAGCTGCAAGATCCTCCGCTTTATGCTCCAGTTCCGCCTTGAGATGCTTCTGCATCATTTCCTCTTCCTTTTTCTTGGCAATGACCTGGGCCTTTCTTGTTGAAATATATAATATAAGCCTGTAAATCAAATAGATAAGGAATATCAAGAGGAATAGATAAACTATGTTGGCAACCGTTGTTGCATACCATGGAGCCTTTATGGTTATATAAAGGCAGTCTTCGCTTTCGCTGGAAGACTTGATGTTTCGTGCTTTTATTCTGAAGATATAGTTCCCGTGTGGAATATGGGTGTATTCCTTATAATTAGTGCTGCTTTCCGGAGACCATTCGGAGTCATAATTCTCCAACAGATAACTGTAGCGGATATTGTTGCCAGAGTCATAATCTGGACATATATAACTGACTATGAATGAATTGTCTTTGGGGGAGAGGATGATTTTCCTGCCATTTTCCTTCTTGTTCCTTACTTTCAACACTTTTTTATAATCGGATGTCGCCATCTCCTCAATAAATACACTTTTCGGATTGGATTGACTTGACTTCTCGAGTCTATCAGTTGAAATTATGGAAAATCCGTTCTCTGTGTTGATGATGAATCTTCCCTCGGAAATATAGGTTATATCATCAAAGCCGGTTGGCCTGTTTCCTGCAAAGTTTTTCAATGAAAGGGTGTCGAGGATGCGGCTTCCGTCAGAAGATGTATATTCTACGGCCTGGATGACTTCCGAAGAAAAATATCGGGTTCCGTCAGGCAATTCCTTCACGCCTGTGACAAACGGAATCCTCTTGAACATAGTATTCAACTGTTCCATCCATATGAATCTATCTGTAAGGTAGTCATATCTGAAATATCCTCCCTCTGTACTGAAAATTATTTGATTTCCAATGAATTGAGGCATATTGTTCTGATTGGTCGGCAGACCGTTTTCCGTGCCGAAATACTCTACCCTCGTTACAGAATCAACTCTCTCGTCAATACTGAGTCTGAACAGTCCCTGAAGCCAATGGGCAAACCATATCCTTCCGTCCATATCCTCCACGAATTCTTTGCTGGCACGGTTGAAGCCACTGATATTCCCTGCATATTCCCATTTCCCGCCAGATTTCCGGAGTTTGAACAAACGTTCATATGAACAGCCAAGCAAAATGTCGGGGTGGCTGACCAGAGGAATCACTTTCCACGCTCCCGGAAGAGGTATATGATAAATCACTTTATCTCTATTGCATACATATATTCCCAAATCGTGACAGCAAATCAGCTGCCCGTCCACCTCACTCAGTGACCATACCTGACCATCAATGCCATCGAACCGTTCAATCTTGTCTGCGGAGGAAGTCTGCGACGGCAGTCCTGTGTAGAATAATCCCTGGTTGGTGCCGAGGAATAGTCTGTCTTTATAAATTATTGATGCATAGCCACTTCCGATGTCGTTACTTGCACTTCCAACTTGTTCGACAGGAGTTTGCAACATCACAAGAGCAATTCCTTTGTTAAGTCCAGCCCACAGATTCTTGTCATCATCGAAATATAGTGACAGGACTGAATTGTTCTGTAGTCCATCGTTAGAATTGATGTGCTGATAAGTCCCCGTTTCCAAATCTACAATCACTATTCCCTCTGTGATAGTTCCTAGTGCAAGCAGATCTCCATCAAGTGCAGAACAGAATATGCTCCCCAAGGTTATCGTATTCTTGATGCCGGTGTCCAATTTTTCCAATTTTCCAGAAAAAGCATATTGGTACACTTCTCCGTTGAAAGTCACTATCAGTAGTCCCGCTTTCCTATCGAAAATGCCGCATATCCTTTTCCCAGATAGGGGAGAGCATCCTTTCAGTTCCTCTTTGTTCCCGTTTGCAAGAATCCTGAATATCCCTTCATTGGTAGTTGCAGCATATACCCTGTCGTTGATGACGCAGCAGTATTCCACTTTACTGTCAAACTCATATGTTGTCAAAGTGCTGTCAATCAAGGTATATACATTAGAATTATCTCTAAACACGAGTTTATCTTCAAACATTGAAAGATCCCATATTTCACCAATCCCGTTGTTTGAGTCACTCAATACAGTGACATATCTGCCGTTTCCTTCCGCATAGTCGCAGTACCCGATTTCCCCTGTACCTGATGTATATAGCCTGGAATTCTTTTCATCAAACATTATTGACCTGGCGCAAGTCATATTCTCAAGAGGGTGGACTTCCCAATCCTTCCCATTGAATTCAAGAATTCCTTTTCCATTTGCAAAAAACAGTATTCCAGCTTCATTCTGGCAAATATCCCAGTTTTGAGCGCCTCCGACATAGTCATTTTTTGAAAAATTCCGAATCATTGGCCTGAATGACTGAAATAAAAATGCTACCAGAATGATTAAAATAGTGTAACAAAAATGTTTTAGAACTGTTTTCATAAAGGAAAATTCTTGTTTCAACAAAGATATAAAAATTATTCTGTTGTAGTATGAATTTAATTGTTAAAATCTTATGCTGAAATATATATTTATCTTAATAACTTGTTAATCAAATAATTAAATATTTATTGTTGTAGTGCTGTTGTATAATATTTTTATATTTGTTGTGTTTTTGTGAGTATGAAATCCATTGTCATACATTTAAGATAAGTAACTTTGCGAAAACACTAAACTGATTACCATAATAATATGCAAAGATTTCTATTGTCATTATTGGCCTTGTGCTTGTGCCTGGGACTTTCTGCGCAAAATATCAAGGTATCTGGCCAAGTCGTTTCGGATGAAGATTCCCAGCCTCTCCCTGGTGTTTCCGTCATAGTCAAGGGAATGACAAGGGGTACATCGACAGATTTGGACGGCAATTTCAGTATTGAGATTCCGTCAGGTTCATCTCTACTCTTTTCTTGTATAGGATATGAAGACAAAACTGTCAGTGAATTCAATGGCGAAAACTTGATTATTCGCCTTAAAACTGACTCCTTTATGTTGGATGAAGTTGTGGCCATTGGATATGGTGTGATGAAAAAGAGTGATTTGACGGGTTCTGTTTCATCTGTAAAAGGCGATCAACTGAAAAAGACTCCGGCTGCCGGACTTGATCAGGCTCTCCAGGGAGTTGCTGCCGGTGTTACGGTCAATGCTTGCTCCGGACAACCTGGTGCAGCTGCTGAGGTTCGCATCAGGGGAATTGGAACTGTAAACAACAGTTCACCTATATATGTTGTTGATGGAGTCATAGTTGACAATATCAATTATCTCAGCCCCAGCGATATCACATCCACTGAAATCCTCAAGGATGCGTCAGCCACTGCCATTTATGGATCCCGTGGTGCTAATGGTGTCATCCTTGTGACTACCAAGAAAGGATCTGACAACGGGAAGATAAATGTCTCCCTGGATGCATATGTAGGTATTCAGAACAGGTGGCGTACACTTGATTTGATGAATTCCGAAGAATTTGCAAGTTTTCTTGCTACTACCAATGCAGATCCCGCTGCTCTGACCACTCTGAAAAGTTCCGGAATAGACGCTTTCGTCAGAGGCTTTCTGATAGGTAAATCCAACTATTATCCGAAAAACCTTGATTATTCGACTATTGACACCGACTGGCAGGATGTGGCCTTCAAGAAGAATGCAGTCATCCAGAACTACTACGTAAGTGTGGATGGTGGCAATCAGAAAGGCTATTGGTCGATGAGTGCAAACTGGTTCAATCAGCTTGGCACCATCATCGGTTCTGATTATACCAGGACATCAATCAGAGTCAATTCTGCCTATGACATTGCCAAATGGCTCAGAATAGGTGAGAACTTGACCTTTATGACTTCTCACGGCAGGAACGCAATGAACAACAGCAGTTCAGCTGGAGCATCAGTCATCAGCGCTGCCATTGCTATGGCTCCATGGGATCCGGCACGTTACCCGGATGGAGCAGTGAACAGAGCAGGAGATGACCTTTCCGGACAGATAAGCGCTGCATCTAATTTTAAGAATGTCACCAACCCTCTATCAATGGTGGAACACTCCCATCCATCTGATAAGACGGATCGCTGGGTTGGAGATATATTCTTGGAAATCAAGCCGATAAATGGACTTATATTCAGAAGTGATGTAAGTATGGACCTTACAAATACAAGGCATAAGCTTTTCAAGGACAAGTACAAATACTCTGACTATGACAAGGCTGACAAGAACTTCATAGAAAGCAGTGTGGGACGTTACCAGACAATAATTGTCGAAAATACTCTCACTTATGCCAGAGACATCAAGAAGCACAGTTTTTCCGCAATGGTAGGCCAGACCACCGAGCAGTATCAGTATGAAACTATAGGAGGTTCAGGTTCTTCAATTCTCAATCCCGTTTCCACAAACTGGTATCTGTCACAAGCTACCGAAGATCAGAACAAAGCTTCCGATTCGGCAGGAAGGACTAGACGGTTCTCTCTGCTTTCTCGTCTGCACTATTCTTATGACAGCCGATATATGGTTACTGTCAATTTCAGGGCAGATGGTTCCAGCAAATTTGCAGAACACCCTTGGGGCTATTTCCCTTCAGCTGCCCTTGCCTGGAGACTCAAGAATGAGAGTTTCCTCAAAAATGTCAGTTGGATGGAGGACTTGAAACTCAGGCTTGGCTGGGGTATGATCGGTAATGACAAGATAGGAGACAATGCCTTCATACTCAATATGATGAACACCGGACCAACTTTTGTCGATTATGTTTTCGGTCAGGAACAGGCTCTTGCAAGCGGTGCCACCATTCTTACCTATGTCAACAATGGTGGAAAGTGGGAGACTACCGAGCAGTGGAACCTTGGAATTGATTTCGGTTTTTGGGGCAACCGCCTCACCGGAAATGTGGATTTGTTCCAGCGTGATACGAAGGATATGCTCCTGAGTGTGACCGCTCCTGCTCAGGTAGGTAACAGATATGCAGCGACAGCCAATGTCGGAACAGTAAGGAACAGTGGTATCGAGATTACTCTCAACCACCGCAACGATGTTGGAGATTTCAGTTACTCCATCGGAGGAAACATCTCGTTCATAAAGAACGAACTGACTGCATTGAACGGTGGTGAGAAGGTCTGGGGTGACAAGACTGTCTGCGACCAGGGACTTCCTCTATATACATTCTGGGGATACAGATATGATGGAATTTTCAGGACACAGGAGGAGATAGACTCATATCTTTGGGCTGAAGGCGCCTCCACTGGTTATGCTCCCGGAGATGCAAAGTATTTCGATAAGAACAATGACGGAAAAATAGACGAAAACGACAAAATGGCTCTGGGCAATCCTTTCCCTTGGTTGACTTATGGCTTGAATTTCAGCGCTGAGTGGAAAGGAATCGACCTTCAGGTCTTTTTCCAGGGAGTATATGGAAATGAAATTTATAATGCATTGAGACTCAGGACTGAAGGAACAGGTAACGAGGCTACCTTGAGTACTTCGATGAGGAATGTCTGGACCCGTTCCAATCCAGATGGTTCCATACCTAATCCTTTCGGAAATCCTATCAACAGCGATACCAACAGCCGTTTCATTGAATCAGGAGCTTATCTGAGGTTGAAGAATGTTCAGCTCGGATACACGCTTCCGCAGCGTTGGACACAGAAAATAAAGATGTCCAGATGTCGCATTTATCTTTCCGGAAACAATCTTTTCACGGCTACGAAATATTCCGGATATGACCCGGAAGTGGGTGGGGGAGTTGATTATGGAAACTATCCTCAGTCCAGGACGTTTATGTTGGGTTTGAACATCAATTTCTGATATGAAGACAATGAATACCAAATATTTGCATCTTTGCGCCATTTCTCTCTGCGCAGTATCCTGCAACGGTTGGCTTTCTCAGGATGGCCCAATGACCAACAGGGTTGAAGGCTTCTTTACAAGCGCTCAGACTGCCATACAGGTAGTCAACGCTGCCTATGTCCCATTGATGTGGGAGTATCAGGATACATATTTTTCCGAGTTCTTTATCGGCGATGTCCTTTCGGATGATGCTCTTAAAGGAGGGCAGAATATTTCCGATATGTCCGATGCCTATGACTTGGAGAATTTTAAGGCAATTGCCAACAATACATTGGTTCAGTCATATTATCGTGCTCAATATCAGGGTATTGCTCGTGCTAATCTGGCAATCGAGCAAGTCGGAGCAATGGAAACAGATGAGGATTTGACTGAAAATCTCAAGTCAACCCTGGTTGGACAGGCAAGGTTCCTTCGTGCCTTGTATTATTTCCGCCTTGTAAGGCTGTGGGGTGGGGTACCTTTAACAACCTCTCCAATATATAGTTCTGAAGAATGGAAAATCCCGAGATCGACAGAAGACGAAGTTTATTCCCAAATTATAGCCGATTTGGAGTATGCTCAGTCAGTTCTTCCTAAGAAAAGCGATTATCCTGCTGAAGATCTCGGAAGAGCAACAGCTGGTGCGGCTCAGGCTATGCTCCTGAAGGCAAATCTGTATTGGGGTGACTTAAAACGCAATGCAGGTGCGGCTGATGCTGCCGAAAAATACTTAGATGCAGAACAATGGGGGGCTGAATTTATCTCATCGCAAAGCGGGGAATATTCACTCTGTCCCGTTTATGCCGACAATTTCACACTTGAGGGAGAAAATGGACCGGAATCGGTGTTCGAAGTTCAATATATGGCAGAAGGAACATCAGATTACGGCGAGGGGAACGGATTTTCTCGCGGTACATTCACTACCATCCTTACACGTTCAAGGTCATCTTATTTTGCCAATGCCGGCTGGGGCTTTAATCACCCTACCCAAAACCTCTATGATGAGTATGAAGCCTCAGATCCGCGTCGTGAGGCAACAATTCTGGTGCTGGACGATGACAAGATTACCACTCCTTCGGATGAAATATATCTGGGCAACAGATATCTCACTTTGAAAAGGACTATGATGCAGTCTTCCGGGGACTATCTGACTCTGGACCACGCATCCCGTTCACCTATCAACAGAATTGAAATCCGTCTGGCTGACGTTTATCTTCTCTACGCCGAGGCTTGCCTGAGGAACAATAATGTTTCTCCTGCAAAGGAATATCTGGAAAAAGTCCGTTCCAGGGCACGTCAGGGAGGGAATATTCTTCCTCAATTCCCATCTTACAGCATTCCGGATTATACTAACCAATATTCTTTGCACTCTCTTTCCGACACTCCTGAGGACCTTGAGATGGCAATACGCCACGAGAGGAGGGTTGAACTTGCGATGGAAAGCCACAGGTGGTATGACCTGTGCCGCTGGGGCATCGCCAAGGAAACTATGGATGCATATGCAAAAACTGAAACTGAACAAGCCCGTTCACATATGGGAGGATTTGTCAAGGGTAAGCACGAACTGCTTCCGATTCCAGACGAAGAAGTGAGATTGGGCTCTCTTAAACAAAACAACGGATATTAATCAATACATAATCAATAAACCTTAATCAATCACAGTTATGAAAAAGAATTTCTTTAAAATTGCAACAATCGCAATGGCTGCATTGTTCACTGTTTGTGCCTGCAACAAGGAAAACAACGGAAATGGTGGAAATGGTGGTCTTAAAGATGATGAAGACGAGGACATCTCCTCTCTTCACGCTTCCCTTCAGGGCTCAGAGTATGTTACCATAGCTCTTGACGAGTATTCTACCGCTGCTCTTGGAAAGAGGATCAAAGCCAGCTATCAGGTTGATGACGCTAATGTATTCCTTTATGTGTGGGAAAACACCTACACTGCCGGAACTGCTTCTGGACTTAATTTCTATGGAGAGGCAGCTGGTTGGACTTCCCTCGTTGTCGGAACAGTAGGTTGGTCAGGAGCCGGCTGGTGCGTAGTAAATCCTGCAACAGTTCCAGCTTTCGTTGATAGTTCAAGCGATCTTTCAAAATGGAAATTCCACATCGCATATAAAGGCGCTGCAAATGTGGCTCATATTGTAATCCTTTACTGGGCAGACCAGGTTTACAAATTTGCAGTTGGCCAGGGCTCTCTTGAGGATGCCGGTGTGGCTTACAATGCAATAGCTCCAGTTAGCGGAACCTTTACTCCAGGTGTTTGGAATGAATATGAAATTTCACTCGACCAGACAGGAATGGACTACACAAAACCTACTACAGGCAACCTTGCAGCCATTTTGAGCGGTGGTGTGACAGGAACTGCTATCGATGTTGATGCAATTTTCTTCTACAAGAAATAATTAATAATCCGTTGTCGGGTGATGCCGGCAACGGGTTCAAATAACTAATATATACTATACAATGAAAATGAATCCCTTCTTGCTCATTACTCTTGCTCTGCTGTCTTCTTGCGAAGGTGTCATCCGTACTGAAACCGATGCAGATAATCCGGTTCCGGAGGTCGGAACAGGGGAGACAGGCGGATATTCTCTCGTCTGGCAAGATCTGTTCAATTCCGAAAAACTGGATGAATCCGTATGGAATATAGAAGTCAACGGAGAAGGTGGTGGAAATGCCGAACTGCAGTACTATCGTCGTGAAAACGTCAGTGTGGGAAAAGATGAAAAGAGTGGACGCAATTGCTTGATTCTCACTGCAAAGATTGAATCATTCGGAGGTAAGTCATTCACCAGCGGACGCATCAACAGCAAAAACAACAAGGCCTTTACTTATGGTAAGGTGGAAGCTTGCATCAAACTGCCTTCCACAGCTAACGGACTGTGGCCGGCATTCTGGATGATGGGAAATAATTATGATGAACTCGGCTGGCCTAGATGCGGAGAAATTGACATTCTGGAGATGGGAAATTCCCAAGGAATAAGTTCCTCTACCCAGGATCGCTATTTCAACGGTGCCTGTCACTGGGGCTTCTACAAAGAAGTTTCTGCTGGAAACTGGGCATATCCCAATTATGCAAGATCCTCAGTCTGGGATTACAGCCTTCAAGATGGGGAATTTCATCTTTTTACCCTTGTATGGGATGAGCAGAGCCTGAAGATGTATGTGGATATGGATAAATATCCATCCAAGAATCCATATTTCGAAATGGCAATCACTTCCAAGGATGATGATTGGGGAGTGGGGCATTATTTTCACCACGATTATTTCATTCTTTTCAACCTCGCGGTTGGAGGATATTTTACAGGAATACTCAATCCGGCATTGATCACATCCCTTCCTGACGGCCAGGCATCGATGTATGTAGACTATGTAAAAGTATATCAGAAATTATAAATTATGCACAGGACTGGACTTATCTTATTACTCTGTATCTCTACCCTTCTTTCGTGTAACAAAGAACAGGGGAAAGGACAGGATTCTCCGAGAGCGTACGAGTCCCTTCAAGGAAAGAGTACCAAAAAGGGTGTCGCTTTCAACTTTTCACAGTTGCCCTCTGTTGACCTTCCGCTTCTGGGACCAGTCTGCAGCTGGTCATATAATTGGAGTTCAAATACTTCGGATGAGGCCTTCGGATATTTTTCCGAATATGGAATGGATTATTGTCCTATGGCCTGGAATGCCAACTGGAGTGAAGACACATTCCGCCAGTTCAAGAAGCAACATCCTGAATGTCAGTGGCTTCTCGCGTACAATGAACCGAATCTGACTGACCAGGCAAATATGACTCCGCAACAGGCTGCCAAGGACTGGCCGAGACTTGTTGCAATTGCCAAGGAACTGAATATGAAACTCATAGCTCCGGCAATGAACTATGGTACCTTGGAAGGGTATCACGATCCGTGGACTTGGTATGATGAATTCTTCTCCATCGAAGGAGTGAGCTGGGACGATGTGGATGGAATCGCTCTGCACTGTTATATGGGCTCTGCTTCTGCCGTTATGAATTTCATAGATGGATTCAAGAAATACGGCAAGCCAATCTGGCTTACAGAGTTCTGCAATTGGGTGAATAACAACGTTTCTCTGGATGCTCAGATGAAATATATGGTGGAAACTATCAATGCTCTGGAAGAGGATGAATCTGTATTCAGATATGCCTGGTTCATTCCTAGAGGAAACGGAGATGCCCAGTGCCACAATTCCCTGCTGACCTCCAGGAAACCTTTTGAATTGACAGATCTAGGAAAGGTATTCGTTGGAATGTCCACGCAGGACAAAAGCCTGTACTATAAGAGTGGAACAGTCATTCCCGCAGAGCATTATTCCGGATATACAGGAGCAATCCACCTGAAACCGTGCTCGGATTCAACCGGTGACCTTGAACTGACAGATTTGAAGACGGGTACGGCAGCTGAATATCAGGTTGAAATCGACAAGGATGACACATATACGATTGAACTTAGGTTCAGCACCTATTTCGAGACTTCCCTAAAGGTTGAACTGGACGGAAGGAGTCTTGGAATACTGGAACTTCCAAACAGTGATTACAAATGGCAGACTGAAAAGGTTGATGTGGAACTGCCTGCCGGAAAGCACACTCTCACCTTGTCTGGAACAACAGCCTTCCCGGTAAGCCTCAATTATCTGATTATCAATTAACACTAAATACTTATATAAAATGAAAAAAAGTGAATTTCTCGGCAAGGAACTATATGTTTCTCCCGAACTCAATCTGCTGGAGATTCGGCAGGAAGGACTGCTGTGCTCCAGCCCTGATACTTGGTACAAGCAAGGAGGCCAAGGTGATTTCTCCTACGGTGTAGAAAACGATGAAACTTGGAGTAAACTTTAAATGACAATTGCTATGACAAAGAAAATAAATTATTTGCTGCTTGC
>CAMBRR010000011.1 GCA_945870315.1 uncultured Bacteroidales bacterium | reverse complement strand
ATATTCCCTCCGCATCATCCGATTGTCCGGAATTGATTCAAGAGGGAAATACAACTAATTATTACAGAGCTATTTATTTTCTCTTGCCTGGGGCTTTGATTCCATATTTCTTCAGAATTTTCAGAATCTGTTTTTCTATGGATTGTTCCCAAAGGGTATATCCGTAATCGCCAGGGTGTGTGCCATCTACTGAGGTCTCATGAGAGGCATCTGTGGCATTGGTGGTGATAAAGTAAACATTTTTATATTTTTTTACAGCCTGAGCCATCATTTTGGCTGCCATATCCTGCTTTGCCCTCTCATTACGTTCATTTTGCAGGTTGAAATTACGACTTTCTCTATAAATAGTCTGCTGGAAAATAAGAGGAATATCTGGATGTGCCGCCTGGATTTTCTCTATAAAAGGAAAGAGACGGTCCTCTATCATCTTCGCATCCGGGTTGGAAAAACAATCGAACACAAGAGCATCCACATCAGCATCGCAAAGGACATCTGCAAAATATGGCTGCATCTTGCAGTTTCCGCTACACCCCAGACTCAACATCTGGATGCCTGTATTGCGAGTAAACTGCATCGGATAACTCATTCCGGCACGGCTGGTGCTGATGCCGTGAGTATAACTGGATCCGAAAATACCCACACGATAGCGGAAAGGAGACTCAATAGGTTCAATCATTGCTCCCTCCTGGACACCAATCTTCATTGAGAGGACTTCCGAATAGATAGGAAGGTAAAGAAGACACTCTTTTTCGGAGTCATCCATATGCTTGATCAGCACCAGATTATCGGAAGAATGTCCAGGTTTGGTGGCCCCTGAAGCTGCCCAAAGCCATTTTCCTTCTGATTTGATGTACAGGTCATAACCTCTATAGGCAAGCGCCATAGTATTGGGAGCACTGTATTCATATCCGAATTCTGTCTTGACGGAAATGGTGGTAGAGTTGGTCTTGAAAACGACTGCAAGACCTGCAGGACATCTGACCTGAGTATTTTCTCCCTTTGTAAAACCTTTATACTTAACAGTATCGACACGATGATAAGGATTTGGAGTCCCTTCCTGAATCTTTCCGATGAGATTAAGGGAGGATGCTTCTGTAAAAACATACTTTACATCCTTAGGAGTCTGGGCATATGCCCCAAGACAAAGGGCTGACAAAACAGCCAGAACTGCTATCTTTTTCATATATATCAGATTTTAATGAGTTAATCTTTCAGATATTTTAGCCAGAAGGCCCTGTTGGAATTATTGAAATGGTCCCATTGACGGCCGCTGTAGCCGTGCATCCCGTCAGGATAAATCATAAACTCAAAACATTTTCCACTTTGTTCAAGAGCATTAACAAGTTGAAGAGTATTCTGGAAATGGACATTGTCATCTGCCGTTCCGTGAGTTATCTTCAACATGACATCGCCCTTAGAACAGCCTGCATTGACAGGATACAACTCCACATATGATAGGACGCGGCCAGCCTCATATCCTTCCGGATTGCGTTCAGGAGTATCCATAAAGCGTTCTGTATAATGCGAATCATAAAGTGCCCAGTCATACACTCCCCCACCTGCTATACCATAATGATAGACATCCGGAGCCTTCATCAGCAGCATTGAAGTCATAGTGCCTCCGAATGAAAATCCTTCCACGCCAATCTTGGCTCCATTGACATAAGGCAGCGACTGAAGCCATCTTCCCCACTGAACGAAATCCTCCACTTCGTGCACTGTCAACTGTTTGTATATCATATCCATACCCTTGCGTCCATTGTGCCCTGCATCCCTTGGATCGACAGTGATCTGAATGATTCCGTTGCGAGAATACCATTGGTTGTTGTCATTTGGAGTCATCCACCTGTCCCGGACCTGAGGGGCATCGGGACCTCCATAAATGTCCACGTGAACGGGATAACTGCGGGAAGAATCGAAGTCAAGGGGATATTGAATCAGTCCCGGAAGAGTGAATCCGTCAGAAGTGGTGATGTGGACAAGTTCATATTTGCCGTAAGACGCAGGATTGTAGTCCTCACCTCTTGAATCGGCAATGATTTTCCCTTCGAGACGCCCGGTAGGCTGGCTGAGGTTGGCAGTGATGATATCCTCGCCGTGACCGGAAGAAAGGATGCCTCCCTTGGTGCTGAATACAGCCACGCGTGTAGGTGTAGTGAAGTTGGAATAGGCACAGATGAACTTTTTCCCGTCAGGTGAGAACTTGACATTGGAAACATTGTATGCCGGGTCGGTCAGAGCATATATTCTGCCCTTACGGTCCACCTTGTAGAGAGCCTGTCTTATGGTTGCATCCCTTTTTGCAGTAAAATACACATCGCCTGCGTCAACTCTCAAGACTGAAACCGACCAGTTGGTACCCTCTGTAAGCCTGCGGAAGGTCTTTCCGTCATAGGAAAGGAAATAAATCTGCTGCCAGTCAGTTTCAAAATTGCGGACCATATACAATCCTTCGGAAGTGAAGACAACATTATCCATCCAATCTATCCAGGTCGGGTAGGTTTCGTGGTATATCTGCTCCTTGCTTCCATTCTCCGAGTCAACCCTATACAAGTCAAGGGTATTTTGGAGTCTTGGCATCCTGCTCACATAGAAGCCCTTACTGTCATCTGACCAGAAAGGGGTGCCGAAATACTGGTCATCGGAAGGATTGAAATCCGCCCACACAGTCCCAAGTTCTTCAGCTTCAAGATCAATGATTCCTATCCTGACCTGAGGATTCTCCTGTCCGGCCTTCGGATATCTGGTCTGATTGAGGGAACCGCCTAGCCCAAGGTCGGTAAATTCAGGACGTTCTCCTTTCGCGAATGGAGAATATATAGGAAAAAGAGGAACATTGGTATTGTCAAAGCGATAATAAGCTATTTTCTTCCCGTCCGGAGACCACCAGAAAGCCTTGTAACGGGACGCCCTTCCGAAAATTTCCTCATAATATACCCAGGAAGCCCATCCGTTAAGGATGAGGTCGGAGCCATCAAAAGTGAGTCTGCGGACCTTTCTGTCTGCTAGAGAACATACATACAGGTCATTGTCAAGGGTATAGGCAACAGAGGATGAGTCCGGTGAAAAAGTCACATTCCTTGCACCGGGTTCATCAATAGGATTATATTTCGGGTCAGTAAACCTGCCGTCATATTTCAGTTCATATGTCCCGTCCGCATTCCATTTCCAGTCAACTGGAATCTTCTCGAACTCCCCTGCGAAAGCAAATATCGGCAGGAATATCAAAATTAGTTGCAAGCAGTATCTCTTCATCATCATAACATCAATAATTATTTAATTATAAACATAACATTTTACATACAAAACATTTCGTCCTTGAAATTGACCAGATAAACCTTTGTCTTTGCCCTGGTGATTGCTGTGTACAACCATTTCAGGTCATCAACGGTGAGATTATCCTGCCAGAATGGATTGTCTATGAAAACACAGTCCCACTGACCTCCCTGGGCCTTATGGCAGGTGATTGCACCTGCATATTTGAGTTGAAGGGCATTGAAATATTTATCCTCCCTCACAGCGTCATATCGTTTTTTCTTGGAAGTAATATGCGAATAATCTTGATTTACACCAAGATACAGGGCATTGGACTGTTCGTGAGTGAGGGAAGCGCTTTCCGATTCCAGGGTGTCCAGAATAACTTTCGCCTCGATTTCCTGGTCGTCATAATCAGGGAAGCGCAACCTTGCCTGGGCGAAATGCAGCCCATATCTGTCTTCATATTTGGATATCTTTACCAAAAGCGCGATATCGCCATTGGCGATGTAATCCAAATCCGGGATATCCTCTACAAACTGATAACAATTCTTCACAATCATCAGTTTGTCATCCTTGACGAGTCGCTCTTCCTTATATTGAACCATTGACCGGATGCCGGCATTGTAACGGTTGGCCCTGCGGTTGGAACGGCACAAGATTACGGTTTCATCCTCTCCATAGCGGGAATAGGCATCCGAAATCTTCTCTATCAACTCGCCTCCTGAAATTCTCTCAATGTCCGAAAACGGACTTATTTCCAGTCCAAGTGACTCATAATCAATATCATATGGTTCACTATCGATAATATTCCTCAGAAGTGTAGCATTGTAGAGTATTCCTGATTCGTCTTTCTGACGTACAACAGTTGTGAGTTCACAAAAAGAAACGTCGTTGCTGAGGATGTTCATATATTCTCTGGAAAGCGCCGGGGATTCATCCAGGCCGACAGGCGGCAGCTGCGCTGAGTCTCCAACCAGAAGCACCTTGCAGTTCACGCCATTGCGCACAAAAGTCAACAGGTCATCCAGGAGATGGCCAGTCCCAAAAGAAGCCGTGGATTGGGCTGAAGTCTCTTCGTTGCCCATAAGTGATACCTCATCCACTACAAAAAGCGTGTTGCGGTCCTTGTTGGGAGAAAGTGTAAACTGCCCGAAGCCATCGCTGCCGACAGTTTTCTGCCTGTAGATGTGCTTATGGACAGTATATGCTTTTGCTCCGGCATATAGAGACAGAACCTTGGCTGCACGGCCTGTTGGAGCAAGAAGTACAGATTTGATTTTCAGAGATTTGAGAGCAGCTACCAAGCAGGCAATAGCTGTCGTTTTACCAGTTCCGGCATAGCCGTTCAGGACCATCACATCCGCGTCTGAGAGCACGAAATCACTCACCTGCCGGAAAAACCTGTCCTGACAGGGAGTCGGCTCATTCTGCATCTTTGCAAGTAAAGCCTTGTAGAGTTGTTCCTGCCTGGTATCCATAATTTACTCCTGCTGCAGGTCCTTGAACAATTTCTGTCTATCCTCACGGAGATCCTTGACTCGTCGTTTGAGTTCCAGATTTTCTTCCACAAGTTCTGTAATTCCGGTATTGATATCTGCTATCTGGTCATCTCCATCAAAGGACACATTGTAACGTTTGCCTGCAGAACGGTAATTGTCTATTCCTGAAGCCATCTTCATCAGAGGGTTAACATAGAAGACAATAATGAAATATGTAAGAAGGAATACGAGCAAAAGTCCCACGCCTACGCAAACGAAGCCTGGCATCACACCTCTGTAGAATCCGGCATCAAAATTTTCACTATTGTCACGAAGTTCATTGTGAATGGCTCTGCTGAGACTGTCAAGATTGTCCCTTACCTGGTTATAACTTGGCTGGAGGGTTTCAAAGAACCATTTACCGGGATCTACATCCGCACTTAGGAAAATCTGGTCAAACTGCTGAGATGTGCTTACATAGTCACTGAAGGACTGAAGGACGGGTCCAACCAGCTGACGGGCCTTTGAAGAGGCTGTGAATGAAGCTATAAGAGTATCACATTGAGCGGAGAAAGCTCCATTGTTGAAGTCTGGCATCCGGGAGATGTCGTTTTCGACCACAACCGCCAACATTCCAAGATGATAATTTTCCACCATAGAAGCCAGTTTGCGTGACTGGTTCAGGCTGTTGATATTGGATGCTATGAGTTCTGACACGAAATTGCTCATCCTCTGATATTCGAGGATGGAAATCACACAAGTAAGCAGGAGCGCTGCAGCTATGGATCCGAGCGACAGGAAAAGTTTCCTGCGCATCGATGGTTTTTTATCCCGTTTAGTCATATCAATTTTCTTTTCCTAATCTGAGAACATTGTCACAGTATTCAACTATTTCTTCCCTATGGGTTATGAATATCATCGTCCTGCCGTTCATTGCGGAGTTGAGTCTCTGCATTAGGAGATGCTCTGTTTCAGAATCCAGCGCCGATGAAAATTCATCAAACAACAGAATGCTTCCCGGCCTTAGGAGAGCACGGGCCACGGCAATCCTCTGAGCCTGCCCCTCGCTCAAGCCTCCGCCCGCCTCAAAGCACTGAGAATCAAGTCCTTGAGGAAGGTCAAAAACAAAGTCTGCTGCCGCAATATGCAAGGCATCCATCATCTGATTCAATGTCGCCTTGGGATTGCCCATCATCAGATTCTCCCTTATCGTACCACTGAAAAGACTGTTTCCCTGAGGGACATAAACAAGATTGCACCTTGTATCCGCTGAAACATTTTCTTTATGCGGAGCTCCTGCCTCAGGAGGGAAACTATACAGGGTAACAGTACCCTTTGAAGGCTTTTCCAACGCCAGCAAAAGTTTTATCAGCGTGCTTTTACCTATACCTGTTGGGCCCAGAATCGCCGTCCTGCTGCCCGGAGGAAAGTCATATGAAAAGTCTGAATAAATATCCCTCTCACTTTCAGGGTATCTGAAGAAAAGATGTTCTACTCTGACACCCGCGATGCCTTCCATCATAACAGGAGATACAGATTCCTCCTTAGGAAGATTTTCAATCTCCATCAGACGGTCAATGGAGGCGGTTGCGTGAATCAGGGCCGGCAGTTGGCCGCTCATATCCAAAAGAGGACGCTGAATCTGTGCCAGAAGTTGAAGGAAGGCCGTCATCATACCATATGTAACTGCCCCGGTACTGATTCCGAACACTCCCCAAAGAAATGCAATAGCGTAGGCAACTGAAAAGGTCAAAGAGAGGAAGATTCTGGAAACAAGACTGAATTTCATCCGTCTCATTTCAGAGTCATACAGGCCTCCCTGCATCTGTCCAAGGGAATTTACGCTTTCATCCGAATATTCCAGAGTCTGCAGCAAAGTAATATGCTGAAGGCTTTCCTGCAAATGGGACATTACTCTGGAGTCCTTTTTCCTTATGTCGTGAGTAAGATTCCTTACCCGGGAAGTAATGAATTTTCCCAACAATATCCCCACTGGAAGAAGTACCAGCATCAACAGGGCAAGTTTCCACTGAAGATAGCAAAGGTATATGAAAGCTGCCAGGAACTGGATCAATGTACCCAGAAGCACAGGAACAATGGAAGCAAATGCAGAGGAAACGGCTCTCACATCTTCCTGGAGACGGTTGACTATGTCTCCGGAATGACGATGCGACGATGAAGAAATGCTCTGGTTGAGCAGGGATTCGAAAAGTTCCCTCCTGAGGTTGTTCTTCAGAGATACCTCGATTCTGGACTGAGAATACGAGACATAAGCATTGAGCAATATCCTCAGAAGGGATATCCCGACCAGAATACAGGAAAAGAGTATGAGAGATTGTTTTCCGCTGGCGAGGTCACCATCTGAAGAAAATACGCTCACCGCAATATCCACCAGCCGTTTGCATACTACTACGAAAGCAATGCTGCAAACAGCCTTCAGGACATTTGCCAGCATAGCGACAGTCAAGGCAAACGACCAGGGACGTATCTTGGAAAGGAACCACCTCAAATACTTCATACCTAGACAATTATCTTAAGGTCGAACGGCTTTGCAGCATACCATAGCGGCATCCTTGTCCGGCAGACATTCAAGATGATATACAGGCACCCTTGTCAGGACTTTCTCGACAGAAGAATGCAACCTGCCTACAGAATCTGAATCCCATCTCATACAAGAGCAGGACGGCATCAAACTGGCATAGGCCTGAAGCGGAGACTGTCTTTCAATCCTGTTATAGGGAGCCTGGCTCAGCCTTACAACTGCCCGAAGAGCACATCGCTCATTCTTGTAACAAGGAGTTTTGCCGCTCCACGGAGTGCCGTACACCCATACTCCGTCATCAGTCACACGGATGACAGGATTATCATCATTCAGAAGACGCGTTCCTTCTATATGCTTAAGCCACAGGCTGCTGTGAGTACTTTTGCCTGTACCGCTCTTTCCCAGGAACACATAAGCATCATCTCCAATGGCTGTGACGCTTGCATGAATGAGCATTGTATCATACGGATTGGTGCGGAAAGTATATAGAAGCATCATCGCATTGCTGATTGCAAAATCCAGAAATGCTTCTGCTTTGGACTCCTGGACATAAAGGACAGCTTTCTCGAATGCCTCATCAGGAAAAACATAACAGTCAGGATGTTTCTTTGAGTACGAAAAACCAAAGTTCAAAAGACCAGACTCTGTTTTAAAGAGCCAAAAATATGGAGGCTCTTCATTGAAACAATCCACCTTGCAGCCGGGATTCAGAGCCGAAAGTCTTTCAACAGTCTCTACCTTAAGAGAAAACAAAGGTGTTTTGTCTGAGTCTGACACAAAAGGCCTGTAAGCCATAAGATACTGTTCTCCAGCATATTTTTCAGGCAGTTCAATCGCAAACAGATGACCTGCCACTTCAAATTTCATATTCTTTGACATAAAAATAACATAAGACGACAAAGGTAGTAAATAATCCCGCACAACTAGCGAAATGATAGGTCTATTTTTAAAATCAAAGCAGTTGCGCAAGTACCGAATAATACTTCGCTGAAACCGGAATCTGTCTGGAATTGTCCGAATCCAGTTCGACATAGGACACCCCGTTCTGCACCTTGCGCAGAAGTTTCACGTGACTCGGATTGATGAAATAGGACCTGTGACACCGGACAAGACCACAGTCATTGCAAGGTTCCTCAACCATTTTCATTGATGCGCGCAGCAGGAAGTTCTTGACAGTGTCACCTTCTTTGTAATACATCCTTACATAATTCAACTCTGAAGCGATGTAAAGAAGGGAGTCGGGATGAAGGGAAATCTTCAGATTATGCCTGTCATCATAGAAACGGACCCTGCTACTCTCATCGCCTGAAGGGTTCCTGGCGCGCTGATGATATTCATACAACCTCATCGACACGCCAAGGATGGAATATGGGATTACCAAGGTCAGTACTACCATCTGAAGAGATGGCGCGAGGAATTGATAATAAGGAAGAAAGCGTCCGAGAGCAAGCCAGATGTAAAGTGCAACAAAAAAAGTGGTTATCGTCATTTCGCCAAAGCACCAGGTCACATACAGGCTGTAGTTCAGATACATAGGAATGAAATAGTACAGAAGTCTGCATATAGCCACGCACAAAAGTACAATGCAGCTTATGATGGTTACATGCACCCCATACATATCATTCCCTAGAAGTTGGTCAGCGTGGAATGGACGGTATAGGAGCATAAAGGCAAAAAAGAACAGAGGAAGCACTAAAATGTGCAGTATCTGTGGCATCATTTTCCTAAAAATATGGCTAATCTGGCTCATAATTTAATCCCAATTTTAATGGGACAAATATAGAAAATAAATTTATTAATCCCAAAAACAGAAGATTTAGTCCCAAAATCTATGTGATAATAACAAAAACGATTAATCCATACCACAGTATTTCACATACGGAAAATATGAGATAAATTTGCATCCGTAAATAACAAGACACTAAGTTAAAGTACAGAAAATTTCAGTTGAAAGGGCTGCCTGGGAAGGTCGCCCTTTTGATTTATGATATTTATTGATAAATTTGCCGCTTGTTTTGCGACAATTTTTTGCGACAGAATACAGTTATGGACATCAAAGCCGTTTCATATAATACAGGTCAGGCACTGCTTGTGAGCGCAATCTTTATGGGATTGTCCGCAGCGGTTTCTGCTCTTAACGGCTTCGACTCGGCTTTCGTTCCTCTGGTAATCAGTTTCGTCACCACATTTACTGCCGGTTGCTTTCCATTCATATTTATCAAATCCATCCCAACGGTTTCCCTGCGAGACGGTTATATCACCATAGGATTATCCTGGCTGCTTTCCTTCATCTTCGGAATGCTCCCTTATGTCCTCTGGGGAGGTGAATTTACCATAGTAAATGCCTGGTTTGAAAGTGTAAGTGGCTATACCACAACTGGTTCAACCATTCTGACAGACATCGAGGACTTGCCGAAGAGTCTTCTGTTCTGGAGGTCATCCACCCACTTCATCGGAGGTTTGGGAGTAATCGTTTTCCTGCTCCTGGTTATGCCGGATGCCAGCCCGTTCAGACTCAAGCTTACAAATCTCGAAATTTCATCCATATCAAGGGAAGGTTATCGCTACAGCACCAAGAAGATGGTCGGTATCATTTGTACTGTATATGCCTCCATAGCTATTCTTGAGACCATATGCCTAATGCTTGCAGGAATGTCCTTCTTTGATGCAGTAAACCACGCATTCAGCACAGTGTCAACCGGAGGTTTCAGCACCAGGAACTCTTCGATAATGGGATTCAATTCAAATGCAATCAACATTATCACGATGGTGTTTATGTTCTTGTCGGCCTGCCATTTCGGAATTATGTTCGCCGTTGTGTCCCAAAGGTCATTCAGACCGGTGAACAGCATAATGAAATACTTCTTTTCAGCCACTGTGGTCATTTCACTGGCAATTATGTTTTCCCTGAAATTGTCAGGCACCATCGACAGTTGGGGTGATTCAGCAATGGCCGCATTCTTCCACACCATCAGTTTCATCACAACCACAGGATTCGGTCAGGCTGACACAGCCAATTGGCCGATGTTTGCAAACATCCTTATCATATTGTGTTCAATACATTGCGGCTGTTCCGGCTCCACCACCGGAGGACTCAAGTCTGACAGGGTGCTGCTTGGCTTCAAGATAATCAGGTCTTCAATCAAAAAGAGACTTCATCCGTCCTCTATATGCAACACAAGGATAGACGGGCACGTCATCTCTGATGAAACTCAGCACAACATCCTCACATACATCGTATTGTATTTCGGCATGATCATCATTTCAACAGTTATGACAATGCTTTGCGGCCTGGAGATAAGTGAAGCCGTTTCGGGATCAATCGCCTCTCTGGGAAATGTCGGTCCAGGTATCGGAAATCTCGGCACGATGGGCAACTTTGCCGCAATGCCTGCAACCGCCAAAGTAATCTTCACCTTGGATATGTTCTTCGGACGTGTGGAAATCTATCCGCTGCTGGTCTGCATTTCGATGATTTTCCATAGGAACTGATGGAGGATTGTTCATAAATTCAGCAATTAAATTTTTTATTTCTTCCAAAAACCCGTACTTTTGCGCCGACGTTTCAAACAATCTACTTACGCCGATGCAACAGAAAATCATTATCCTTGATTTCGGCTCGCAGACAACCCAGTTGATAGGACGCCGTCTGCGTGATCTCGACACCTTCTGTGAAATCCTTCCGTACAACAAATTCCCTTACGACGACCCTTCCATCATAGGAGTGATTCTGTCAGGTTCGCCCTACAGTGTCTATGATCCGGAAGCGTTCAAAGTGGACTTGAGCCGCATCAGGGGCCGTTATCCGATTCTCGGTATCTGCTATGGAGCCCAATATATGGCACAACTCTACGGAGGGAAGGTTGAACCTGCAGGAAGCCGTGAATACGGCCGTGCAAATCTGGAATTCTTCGAGAAGGACAATCCCCTGTTCAAAGGTTTTGATGAGAACTCCCAGGTTTGGATGAGTCACGGTGACACCATTACATCCATTCCGGACGGATTCCGTTGCATCGCCTCCACCTCCAAGGTTCGCTTTGCTGCTTATCAAGCTGAAAATGAGCCTCTATGGGGAGTCCAGTTCCATCCAGAAGCCTTCCATTCCGTTCAGGGCACGCAACTTCTGAAAAACTTCGCCGTGGATATCTGCGGCAGCCGTCAGGACTGGAGCCCGGCATCATTCATCGACACTACCGTGAAGCAGCTCAAAGAGGAACTCGGGCAGGACAGGGTTATCCTCGGACTTTCCGGAGGGGTGGATTCGTCTGTTGCGGCAGTCCTGCTCAACAGAGCCATAGGAGAGCGTCTGACCTGCATCTTCGTCAACCACGGCCTTCTTCGCAAGAACGAGTTCGAGGATGTGATGAAAGATTATGAGTGTCTCGGCCTGAATGTGATTGGAGTAGATGCCAGTGAAAAGTTCTTTGCAGAACTTGCAGGAGTGACAGACCCGGAAAAGAAGAGAAAGATAATCGGAAAAGGCTTCATAGATGTTTTTGATGCTGAAGCCCGAAAGATAAGCGATGCAAAATGGCTTGCCCAGGGCACCATATATCCGGACAGGATAGAGAGTCTCAACATTACAGGAAAGGTTATCAAAAGCCACCACAATGTGGGAGGACTTCCTGAAAAGATGAACCTGAAGTTGTGCGAACCCCTCAAATGGCTGTTCAAGGACGAAGTCAGAAGGGTCGGAAGACAGTTGGGAATGCCTAAGCATCTGATTGACAGGCATCCATTCCCGGGACCAGGTCTTGCAGTCCGTATTCTCGGAGACATAACCCGCGAGAAAGTCAGCGTCCTTCAGGAAGCGGACGACATCTTCATCAGGGCTTTGAGAGAATGGGAAACAGTCTGCGAAGATGGCTGCGTCAGGAGCCTCTACGACCAGGTTTGGCAGGCCGGAGTCATTCTGCTGCCGGTGGAAAGCGTAGGAGTGATGGGAGATGAAAGGACTTATGAGAAGGCCGTGGCAATCAGGGCTGTCACCAGCACGGACGCAATGTCCGCAGACTGGGCACATCTTCCATACGATTTTCTGGCAAAGGTCAGCAACGACATAATCAACCACGTCAAGGGTGTGAACAGGGTATGCTACGACATTTCCTCAAAACCGCCAGCCACCATCGAGTGGGAATAGAATAAATATAACGAACTGACATTCAATTTGATATAATGGAACCGCTGAAACACGAATGCGGAGTGGCGATGGTACGCCTTCTAAAACCGCTTGAATACTACCAGGAAAAATACGGAACCTGGATGTACGGTCTCAACAAATTGTACCTCCTGATGGAGAAGCAGCACAACAGGGGGCAGGAAGGAGCCGGACTCGCCTGTGTAAAGCTTCAGGCCAATCCTGGTGAGGAATATATGTTTCGGGAAAGAGCTCTTGGATCAGGAGCTATCACCGAGATATTTGCCGCTGTCCAAAGCAATTTCGTGGACCTTGACACCAAGAATCTTCACGATGCAGAATACGCCAAGAAATTCCTGCCGTTTGCTGGAGAGATATATATGGGACACCTGCGTTACTCTACGACAGGGAAAAGCGGTCTGCAATATGTCCATCCTTTTCTGCGCAGGAACAACTGGAGGGCGAAGAACCTGCTTCTGTGCGGCAATTTCAATATGACCAATGTCGATGAAATCTTCGACAAGATTACGGCTACCGGCCAACATCCGAGAAGATATGCTGACACCTATATAATGTTGGAGCAGGTAGGACATAGGCTCGACCGTGAAGTGGAGAGACTCTATCAGGACAGTGTCAGCAAAGGGCTTTCCGGGATGGATATCACCAAGGACATCGAGGAGAGAATCGATTTGTCCAATGTACTGAAGACTTCTTGCGTGGATTGGGACGGAGGATATGTGATTTGCGGCGTGACAGGCAGCGGGGAGAGTTTTGCGGTAAGGGATCCATGGGGTATCAGGCCTGCTTTCTGGTATCAGGACGATGAGGTGATTGTTCTTGCATCTGAAAGGCCTGTGATTCAGACAGCAATGAATGTATCTTCCGAAAAAATTCACGAACTTGGAAGAGGAGAAGCCATCATTGTAAGCAAAGACGGAAGGCTACGCAGGGAAAGAATCCTGCCAGAGAAAGACAACAAGGCCTGCTCATTTGAAAGAATATATTTCAGCAGGGGAAGCGACATCGACATCTACAAGGAAAGGAAGATGCTGGGACGTCTGCTCGTCCCCCAGGTGATGGAAGCTATTGAAAATGACATTGAGAACACTGTTCTTTCCTTCATACCGAATACAGCGGAAGTTGCCTACCACGGTCTTACAGATGGCTTTGAGGACTATCTTAATGATTTGAAAATTAAAAAGATAGAAGCGCTAGAGCATAGACCTGACCACGATGAGCTCAAGGCAGTGCTTTCCCAGCGCATAAGATGTGAGAAAGTTGCCATCAAG
Source organism: uncultured Bacteroidales bacterium (assembly GCA_945870315.1). GTDB lineage: Bacteria > Bacteroidota > Bacteroidia > Bacteroidales > UBA932 > Cryptobacteroides. The sequence goes on along the minus strand of CAMBRR010000011.1, from coordinate 23,831 downwards.
GACATAAAACTCCGAACATTCATCGCAGAGGGAAACAGCCGCAACGACCTTGCCGCACATGTATATGACATAACCTACGGCAGCATAGTTCCGGGCAAGGACAATCTGGTCATCATAGACGACAGCATAGTCAGGGGTACGACGCTGAAACAGAGCATCATAGGAATATTGGACAGACTGTCTCCAAAGAAAATCGTAATCGTATCATCCTCTCCGCAGGTCCGCTATCCCGACTATTACGGAATTGATATGGCAAGTCTGGAACAGTTCATCGCATTCCGCGCAGCCATCAGTCTCTTGATAAAGAGGGATATGAAGGATGTCATCAGGAAGGTATATGAAAAGTCAGTTGCACAGAAGAATCTTCCTAAGGAAGAGATAGTGAATTATGTAAAGGAAATATACAGTCATTTCACAGACGAAGAGATTTCTGAAGAGATGGCACTACTTCTTACCCCTAAAGGTACCAAGGCTGAGGTAAAGATTGTATATCAGACACTTGACAACCTTCATAAAGCTTGTCCCGACCACCCGGGAGACTGGTACTTCAGCGGTGACTACCCTACTCCGGGAGGCAACAGGATGGTAAACAGAGCATTTATAGACTATATCGAAAATTCAGGAATATTAGAATGAGTATGACAATGAAAGACGCAACATTGATTCTCAGCGACGGAACTTGCTTCAGGGGCAAGTCATTCGGGTTCGAGAAGGCTGCCTTCGGAGAGGTGGTTTTCAACACTGCGATGACAGGGTATCCGGAGAGTCTCACCGATCCGTCCTATGCCGGGCAGATGATGGTACTCACATACCCTCTTGTGGGTAACTACGGAGTTCCTCCGTTCACTTTCAGGGAGGACGGGCTTGCTGACTTTATGGAAAGCGACCGCATCCACGCGGAAGCCATTGTCGTCAGTGATTACAGTGCCGATTTCAACCACTGGAGGGCGAAAGAGAGCCTTGCAGACTGGCTGAAGAGGGAAAAGGTTGTCGGAATCACAGGAATCGACACAAGAGAGCTGACCAAGGTTCTTCGTGAAAGCGGAGTAATGACGGGCAAGATAGTGATTGACGGTGTCGGTGAGGAAAATGGTGATTTTTCCGAAAAGGACTATTCCTCAATCAATTACGTATCTCGCGTAAGTTGTACTGATGTAATCCGCTACAATGTCGGAGCGTCAAAGAAGGTCGTGCTCGTGGACTGCGGAGTTAAACACAACATTCTCCGCTGCCTTCTGAAAAGGAATGTCGAAGTCATAAGGGTTCCTTGGAACTATGACTATACCGAAATGGAATACGATGGACTTTTCATCTCCAACGGTCCAGGCAATCCCGACAATTGCGCTGAAGCAGTTGAGATACTCAAAAAGGCTATGTCATTGTCAGACAAGCCAATTTTCGGAATATGTATGGGAAACCAACTGCTCTCCAAGGCAGCTGGAGCCAGCATATACAAGCTCAAATATGGTCATAGAAGCCATAATCAACCTGTAAGGCAGGTCGGGACACAAAGATGTTTCATCACATCGCAGAATCACGGCTACGCAGTAGATGACTCCACCCTGCCACAAGGCTGGGAGCCTCTGTTCAAGAACATGAATGATGGTTCGAATGAAGGCATAAGACACTGCTGTAAGCCTTGGTTCTCAGCCCAGTTCCACCCGGAGGCAGCCTCAGGCCCTACTGATACTGAATTCCTGTTCGATGATTTTGTAAAACTCCTATAATCCAGAAGACAATGGTTGACAAGATAGACAAAGTCCTGCTGCTCGGTTCCGGAGCATTGAAGATCGGCGAAGCCGGAGAATTTGATTATTCCGGTTCACAGGCCCTCAAGGCAATGAAGGAAGAAGGAATCGAGACCGTTCTCATTAATCCTAATATTGCAACTGTCCAGACCAGCGAGGGCAGTGCCGACAAAATATATTTTCTGCCTGTCACACCTTTCTTCGTGGAAAAAGTAATCGAGAAGGAGAGGCCGGACGGAATTCTGCTCTCATTCGGAGGTCAGACAGCCCTGAACTGCGGAGTTGAACTATTCAGAAGCGGAGTTTTTGAGAAATATGGCGTAAAAGTACTTGGTACCCCTGTTCAGGCTATAATGGACACGGAAGACCGCGAACTCTTCGTAAGAAAACTGGATGAGATCAACGTCAAGACCATCAAGTCCCAGGCTGTGGAGAACATCGAGGATGCCAGAAAGGCAGCCGCCGAACTCGGTTATCCGGTCATTATCCGAGCAGCCTACGCCCTCGGAGGCCTTGGTTCAGGTTTCTGTGACAATGAGCAGGAACTGAACACCCTTGCAGAGAAAGCCTTCTCATTCTCGCCCCAGGTACTGGTGGAGAAAAGCCTCAAGGGGTGGAAGGAAGTAGAATATGAAGTAGTCCGTGACAGGTATGACAACTGCATCACTGTCTGCAATATGGAGAATTTCGACCCGCTTGGCATCCATACCGGAGAGTCCATAGTCGTAGCTCCTTCCCAGACTCTGACAAATAGCGAATACCACAAGTTACGCGAACTCGCAATAAGGATTATCCGTCACGTAGGCATAGTCGGAGAGTGCAACGTCCAATATGCCCTGGACCCGGAGTCTGAAGACTACCGCGTAATAGAGGTCAATGCCAGACTGAGCCGTTCTTCTGCACTGGCTTCCAAGGCAACTGGATATCCGCTCGCCTTCGTTGCAGCCAAACTCGGTTTGGGATACGGCCTGTTCGATCTCAAGAATTCCGTAACGAAATGCACAAGCGCCTTTTTTGAACCGGCTCTGGATTATGTCGTCTGCAAGATTCCGCGCTGGGACCTCGGCAAATTCCACGGAGTGGACCGCGAACTTGGTTCATCGATGAAATCAGTCGGAGAGGTGATGGCAATAGGACGCACCTTTGAAGAAGCCCTTCAGAAAGGACTCAGGATGATAGGTCAGGGAATGCACGGATTCGTGGAAAACAAGGAACTGGTCATCTCTGACGTTGACAAGGCCCTTCGTGAACCAACCGACAAAAGGATATTCGTCATAAGCAAGGCTATGAAGGCCGGATATGACGTGGAGCAGATTCACGCCCTCACCAAGATCGACAAATGGTTCCTTTTCAAACTCCGCAACATCATTTCCACAAGTGCACTTTTGGAGAGTTTTGCTTCAAGAAAAGAAGAAATATACAGCGGGAAGATAACCTCTGACAAGTCGTTTGCAGAAACGCTCAAACAGGCAAAAGTCTATGGATTCAGCGATTTCCAGATTGCAAGGGCCCTGAAGATGGAACAGGATATGTCCATCGAGCAGGCAAGTATGGTCATCAGGAATCTCCGACGCGAATTGAGAATCATCCCTGTGGTAAAACAGATTGACACCCTCGGTGCAGAATATCCGGCTCAAACCAACTACCTCTACCTCACCTATAGCGGCTGCCGCAGCGACATCGGTTTCCAAAATGACGGGCGCTCAATCATCGTGCTTGGTTCCGGCGCCTACAGAATCGGCTCATCTGTGGAGTTTGACTGGTGCGGAGTCCAGGCACTGAACACCATCCGCAAGGAAGGATACAGGAGTATCATGATAAATTACAACCCTGAAACTGTTTCCACTGACTATGACATCTGTGACAGGCTCTATTTCGATGAACTCACCTTCGAAAGAGTAATGGACATCATAGAAATGGAAATGCCTCACGGAGTGATAGTATCTACGGGAGGACAGATTCCGAACAACCTTGCCGTAAGACTTGACGAGCAGAAGGTGAACATACTCGGAACAAGCGCCAAGAGCATTGACAATGCCGAAGACAGGGACAAATTCTCTGCAATGCTGGACCGCATCGGTGTCGATCAGCCTCAATGGAGCGCCCTCACCAGTCTGGATGACATCAAGAAGTTCATAGACAAGGTCGGTTTCCCTGTATTGGTCCGTCCTTCGTATGTGCTCAGTGGAGCTGCAATGAATGTATGTTCCAACGAAGATGAACTTGAAAGATTCCTCAAACTGGCCGCTGACGTGAGCAAGAAACATCCTGTGGTGGTGAGTCAGTTCATCGAGCACGCCAAGGAAGTCGAGATGGATGCAGTGGCCGAGAATGGAGAAATCCTGGCCTACGCCATCAGCGAGCACATAGAATATGCCGGTGTTCACTCAGGGGACGCCACGATTCAGTTCCCTCCTCAGAAACTGTACGTTGAGACTGTCAGGAGAATCAAGAAGATTTCCAAACAGATTGCCAAAGAACTGGAGATATCCGGCCCATTCAACATCCAGTTCCTTGCCAGGGAAAATGACATAAAGGTCATAGAGTGCAACCTTAGGGCATCAAGATCATTCCCATTTGTCAGCAAGGTGCTGAAACTCAATCTTATCGAACTGGCAACCAAGGTAATGCTCGGACTCAAGCCTGCCAAGCCGGACACCAGTCTCTTCGACCTTGACTATGTCGGCATAAAGGCCAGCCAGTTCTCATTCAACAGGCTTCAGAAAGCCGATCCTGTTCTGGGAGTTGATATGGCTTCGACAGGAGAAGTAGGATGCATTGGTGAAGACACCTCCTGCGCAGTATTGAAGGCTATGCTTTCAGTGGGCTACAGGATTCCGAAGAAAAACATCCTTCTGTCCACCGGAAACGCAAAACAGAAAGCAGAGATGCTGGAAGCAGCAAGACTCCTTGCATCCAAAGGTTACAACCTCTTTGCAACTGGCGGCACCGCCCGCTACCTCAAAGAGAACAATGTTCCTTGCTCTCTGGTGTACTGGCCATCGGAAGATGGACAGCCACAAGCACTGGATATGCTTCACAAGAAAGAAATAGATATGGTTGTGAATATTCCTAAGAACCTCACTGCCGGAGAACTGGACAACGGCTACAGAATCCGCCGTGCAGCCATTGACCTGAACATTCCTCTGATTACAAACGCAAGGCTCGCCACAGCGTTCATCAAGGCCTTCTGCACGATGACACTAGACGACATTGCCATCAGAAGCTGGCAGGAATACTAGGAGTAAAGAACCAGATTTATAGAAACAGGTGGTCAATAAGAATTTTGACACCCATAATGATCAAGATTATGCCTCCGGCAAGCTCTGCCTTTGATTTGTAGTGCGAGCCGAAGGCATTTCCTATATATAGGCCAGCCACGGAAAACGCAGCTGTAGTGATTCCTATCAAAAGGACTGAAATCCAGATATTTGCATTCAAGAAGGCAAGAGTGACTCCTATTGCAAAGGCATCTATGCTGGTTGCCACAGCCATTGCCAGCATAGTCTTGAAAGAAAAATCAGGAGAAACCTCACCAGCGTCCTTGCTAAAAGCCTCCTTGACCATATTACCACCGATGATGGAGAGAAGAACAAAGGCAATCCAATGATCGATATTGGTAACGAAATCCGAAAATGTCACTCCAAGGAAAAAGCCCAGCAACGGCATCAGAGCCTGGAATCCGCCGAACCATACAGCAACGCTTATACCTTCACGGACTGTCACTTTGCGAACTGAAAGTCCCTTGCAGATGGACACTGCAAAGGCATCCATCGACAGACCAACCGCGATTATGAACAGTTCCCAAAAATTCATTTTATTCTGGTGATTTTAAAAGTAACCTTTGATTTGAGACCTGAGGTATCTCCGTCAGAAAGCTCAATCCTTCTGAGGGAAGTCCCCCAGACTGCTGTAAGACGAGGATCCGTAAGTTCCTTAGTCTGACAAGAAACCTCCAGACGGGAAGGAAATTCCAACTGTACTGCAATTCCTTGATTCTCAACAATCAGTTTTCCGGACGGAACAATCTTGGAATCATAGGAAGAACCAGGGAGATATACCTGACCTTGAACAAGAAAATGCCACAGGTTGGAAGCAACCCTTTTCGATAATGAGAAGCTGTCTGAAAGAGTCAACTTTCTGTCTGTCAATGAATATGACCGAACAAAGGAATTACAGTAAGCACATTCGCCATAGGCTCCGTCTATCTCAAGGGAGAAGGTGTTTCCGGAGCAGGATACAGATTTAGCACAGAATTCCCTACCAAATATCTGGGAAGTACCATTTATCATAGGCAGATTGTGCCAGTCTGTTTGCATAGACCATATACTGTAGCGGTCCTCGCTGAAAGTCTGTTTTGTATAGGTTCCGACTCCTGCATCTGCAAAAACAGGCACGGAATCGATGTAGAGGATGAAAGTCCCGACATCATTGTGATTGTGACTTTCATTGTTGTGGCCACCCTTTGCTGCAAAGAACCACCCGCTATTGTTCCTCATATAGCAGAACTGGGTTTGAGGATACCATACGGTCATCGGGACACTGCTGCGAAGAGCATCGCAACATTTTTTATATGAAGCAGCATCTCTGCACAGGTTGTTCAATGAATCTACTCCCCTTTCAAGTTCTCTCTGACACCTGAGACTCTGGAGTGACCTGTAAACATCCTTCCACACGAGAGGCTTCGGGCTGTCAAAACGGTTTTCCTTGGCATTCCTGAGGTTATACAAGGCAAAAGAGCACATTTCCTCACTGGAGACAGCCTTGCCGTAATTATAAAGCAGGGCCGTCTCGAAAGTAAGCCTTGCCGAAGCGTCAGCAAAGTTGACTACCCATCCGTCACCGACATAGGAACGGGAAACATACTCCGCCATCGCCTTTACCTGCGGGTCAGAAAAGACAGAAAAACGGCCATATGAAGCATCGTACATTATCTGGAGATAGTCGTAGAGTTTGCCGGCAGCATGCCCCCAATAAGCAGGTCCCTCTTCGCAGGCTCCATCGGTTTTGACATAATCAATAAAGAAATCCACCGACTCCACCGACTGGGCAATGGCCCTGTCCAGCAACTTCTGGTCTGTCTGGGCAAGGAGGAAAGTCAGGATTACATCGGAATTGCACCAAGGATTCCAGTTATTGACCAATCCGTTATTCTGACGGACATATCCGAGCCACCAGTTGGAGGCATATTTTTCAGGATCCAGATAAGGCTGGAATATCTTTTTGTCCAGTTCGGACTGGATGAAATAGGAAATGGAAGGATCTATCTTATCGAAGGACTCGTGAAAGAAATGCCAAATTGTCGCTATCTGAGCCCCTACTGCGCAAGAGACGAGATCTATCAGGTTGTACCTTACATCAGGAAGGGAGCGTTTGGAAGCCTGGCGAGGCTGGTGGGCGGAAAGCACCCAGGAAGGCATCTGGCAAAACTGCCACACCCCATTCACAAGCTGGTCCAGGAAACGGCCCTTCCCCTCCGCTAGTTCAGCCAGCATAAGAGAATTCAAGGCAATTCTGTTTTCTGAAACAGGGTCTTCCATAATCTTCCTTTCCCCTGTTCTCTCATAGGCCAGATACGCGGTAGCGGGTACTATCTGCCATTGATAATCAAGGTATTTCTCTCCAGCCCTGACAAGAGTATTCTTGGAATGTCCAAGCAGGGCATCCCATCCCTGACGGTCTGAATAATCAGGAAATGGGAGCCAGTCCCCTCCAACAAGGAACAAGGAGTCTGACTTTACCTTTTCATATTCACCCTCAAGAATATGCCTATCCTCTCCCAAAAGAGTCAAAGAAGGGAGAAAAAGTAACGCCGCCAAAAGAAAAATTGAAGGGAACAACCTGGTTTTCATATAATTTGAAAAATTAAGTAATTTGAGGATTACTAAAGAATTAGAATCTAACCTTCATGACACCGGCCTGCATCAAATAACAACCTGCCTGAACAATTGGAATCATCTTTCCGTCAGCAGATTCCACCACTGTTGGTTCAGTCATAAAAGTATGGGAATGACCGCCCACTACCAAATCTACGTTCTCATACCTCTGGGCATACATCACATCCTTTTCAAAGCCACAATGGCTCAGACATATAACCAGATCACATCCCTTCTTCTTTTTGAGGATTTCGGCATATCTGTTGACCTCCTGCACAGTATCTAGCAGTTTCATCGAACCGGAATTGCCTTCATCAACGACCGTGGTCAAATCCGTAATGATACCTATGATTCCTATCTTGGAATGAGCCTTGCGCACTATCGTATATGGTTTCACCAACTTTCCAAGACTGGTTGCAGAAAAATCATAGTTTGCGCATACAACCGGACATTTCAAATCCTTCAACCTGCGGGCAAGTTCATCTACCCCATTATCGAATTCATGGTTGCCCAGGGCAGTGACATCAAAGTCGAGAAGATTCATCACCTTCACTTCCATATCACCTTTGAACACCTTAAAATATGATGAACCCTGGCTGAAGTCACCGGCATGAAGCAGCAGCACATTCTTCCTGCCATCAGCACGGAAAATGCTGTCCACAATGATGGACTGTTCCACTATCCCGGAATGGCCTACGGAACCATATTCTCTGGATGCCTCTATCTGACTATGGGAATCATTGAAGTGAACTATCGTAAGTGTCTGAGCTGAAACAAGTTGAGCAAAGACAAGCGCAACTGGCGCCAATATATATCCTATTTTCATTTCTGCTGAGTGTTGGTGATTGTGATTCTGGAATCGCTACCATAAACGATATCCTTTCCTGATGCTGTCATCTCCCCTATCCATTCATAGAAGACCTCATCTATATCCTTGTCGAATTTCCTGACTTCCAGAGCTTCATTCGCAAGGTACATACTGTCACCACTGCCAAGCAGAAAACTGATGGTGGCGACATAATATTCCTTGTCGTCTTCAACTGGAGAACCACCTATTTCGAAACGGGTTACCTTCTTGTCCACAACATCAATTTTCACTCCTCCCAAAACCTGGAAAGAGGTTCTTGCCATCTTCTCGACCATTTTTTTCAAATATGACCCCTTCAGCACCACATAGGCAATCTGGTTGCTGAAAGGAAACATCGAGCAGATGTCATCCACAAGAATATCTTTATATATAGCATTCTTTCGGATGCCGCCGAAATTTCCTATGCCCATATCCATCTTTTTGCCAGACTCCTTTTCCACTGCAGCCATTATCCTGTCGATGAAGAGATTGGAAAGCGGACTCTCAGGATATGCCTTGTAGATGTTTTCAGGAGCATAACCAATGATAACCTTCAAAGGTTCCATCTCGTCCTGGCTATCCAGCAGAAGTTTTGCAATCTTCGCAGTCCTGCCCTTGATTCTACGTCCTGAAGGAGCGACATAGGTCTTTCCTTCCATCCTGCCTATGCTCTCTTTCGCCGACCCCAAGGTGACTGCCTTACATCCAGAACGGCTTCCGTCAATCTCAATTTTCTTCCACTCATACTGCTGAGCGAAAGCCTTTCCCTGCAGAAAAGCAAGACACAATGCAATCAGGAAGACACGTAAAAATATTGATCTCATATCTATTTCTGTTTCAACCATTTCCAAAGGTCCTTAAATGTTGACTTCTTCCCGAACATCAAGATGCCAATCTTATAGATTTTTGCAGATGCCCAGGCACATCCGATGAAAGTCAATACCAGAAGGACAATCGACAGAACAATCTCCCAGGTAGCGACTCCAAAAGGAATCCTTGCCAGCATCACTATCGGTGAGGTAAAAGGAATCATAGAGCCCCAGAAAACTATAGAGCTGTCAGGAGACTTGAACGCGTAGAAGGCGATGAAGAAAGCAAGAAGAAGCGGGATGGTCACAGGTATCTGCAACTGTTGGGTATCTGCTTCATTCTCAACTGCAGAACCGATGGCAGCAAAGAAAGATGCATACAGCAGGTATCCCAAGACGAAATAGACGATGAAAGCAATGAGAATCTGGACATAGTTCAGATCCTTGAGAGTGGAAAGCACCGCTCCCATCTCCGAATCCTGCATAAGGGCTGAAGGATCGCTCATTGCTGCCATATCCATCGCAGACTCGTCCACACCCAAGCCCTGGGCCATCTGCGCCATCTGTTCCGTCTGGGTTGTTGATGACTCGAAGATGGAATCAAAGCCTACGAAAGCGGACACTCCACCCACTATCACAGCTGTGAGCACAACCCAAAGAAGGAACTGAGTGAGGGCAACGCAGGCCACGCCAATGATTTTTCCGAACATAAGCTCGGTAGCCTTGACGGATGACACCAGCACTTCCACAACCCTGCTGGACTTTTCCTCGATTACACTCTGCATCACCATACCGGAGAACATTGCGATGAACATATATATTATCATCGACAATACCAGGGAAATAATCATATAAACTTCCGAAGAAGAAATCTTCTCCTCGCCCTCCTCGGAAAGTGTATAGGTAGCAATATTCACATCGGCTTTCACATCAGACATTATCTGCTTGAGTCCATCGATGTCATATAGGCTGAGGCGATAATCTTCAACTGCATCTTCAATACGAGAGGAAATGCCCTCCTTCATATCCACGCTCATCGGCTTGGTAGAATAGGCAGACACCGCCACATTACGCGACAGGGTATCAATCTCCGAAACGACCACGAGAGCATCCAACCCAAGTTCATCAAGATTATTCTTGAGGGAATCCACCTGGCGGCCTGTATAATCTAGATATGAAACCGACTCATTGTCAACGAATTTATCCATCACGATACCAGAATTGTCGATAATGGCGACCTGTTTGCCCTTATCCTCGGCAAAAAACATAATCAGGCTCGGAAGGATGCACATTGCGGCAAAAAAGACCGGGCCTAGGAAGGTGATGAGCAGGAAGGATTTCTTCTTGACTTTGGTAAGATACTCCCTTGCAATGATGGTTTTGATATTTCTAAAATTCATTTCTATGCCTCCTCAGTTACAAGTTTGATGAAAATATCGTTCATTCTCGGAACAAGTTCCTTGAAAGAATTGATGGTTGCGTCGCCTGCGGAAATGATGGCGGACAACACTTCGTTGGTGCTCCTGGAATCACCCACGGACAGGACTGCCGTATGGCGTCCACTCTGGTCTTCATCGGAGAGAACGGTGAACAGTCCTTCGACACCCTCCAATGTCTTGGAACCGGTGTAAACAAGCTCCACATTGTTGTTACCATACTCGTGACGAATCTGGTCAACGCCACCGGATATCACCACGTGAGACTTGTTGATAAGCGCAATATTGTCACAAAGTTCTTCCACCGACTCCATATTGTGGGTGGAAAGGATGATGGTTGCTCCGTTCTCCTTCAGGGAGAGGATTTCTTCCCTTATAATCTGAGCATTGACAGGGTCAAAACCGGAAAAAGGTTCATCGAGAATCAGCAGAGATGGCTTGTGGACTACAGTAGTGATGAACTGAACCTTCTGAGCCATACCCTTGGAGAGTTCCTCCACCTTCTTGTTCCACCAACTTTCTATGCCGAATTTCACAAACCACTTCTTGAGTTCATTGGCGGCATCTCTGGAGGACATTCCCTTCAGTTGGGCGAAATACATAGCCTGTTCCCCAACCTTCATCTTTCTGTATAGTCCCCTCTCTTCCGGAAGATAGCCTATCCTTGCCACATCTTCCTGAGTGATGGGATTACCGTTAAAAAGAACAAGTCCATCATTAGGGATGGTTATTCTGTTGATGATTCTTATCAGAGTTGTTTTTCCTGCACCGTTAGGTCCGAGCAGGCCGAATATCCCGCCCTGCGGAACATCAATGGAAACGTGATCAAGAGCCACCTTTTCACCGAAGCTCTTGCATACGTCCTTGCACTGGATTATTCCCATAATTCTTATAATTAAATGTTCAATATTCTGGCTGACAGCTCCACAAGGAGTTCCTCCGGAGTGGCTTCACCCACATCACCTCCCTTGCCCTTGAAATCATATTCCTTCAGCAGGGAAATCACTGACATACATTTTGTAAGAGGATAGTTCCTCGCGGCAGCATCATATTCCTTGTAAAAATACGGAGACACGCCTTGAAGTGCCCTGGCCTTGTCTTCCGGAGACGGATTGGGACAAGAAGAAAGCAAAGCTTCATACTTTAGCAAACGCTTGAACCGGAAGAAGAGGGCTGAAATGGCTGGAGGCATGGCAAAATCCGCCTGCGAACCGGCGTAAGCAGCTATCTTCAGGGCTTGAGGGGCATTTTTCAAGGCAAGAGCCTTGGACAATTCGAAAATATTGTACTGCCTGCTGATGCCGATATTCTCTTCTATATCCCTGGAAGTGATAACCTTCGAACCCTCAGGAAGGTTCTTCAGCATCTTTTCCGTTTCAACAGCAATCTTGGCGAGGTCCTCACCTACGTGCTCTGCAAGCAAGGCTGCGGCATCCGGTTCTATGGTCAAACCTTTCCCGCTGAAGAAGGAAGCTATCCATCGAGGCAGTTCATAATCCCTCAAACGCACGGAATCAACCACGACTCCGACCTTGCTTACGGCCTTGTAAAGGCTCTTCCTCTTGTCTGCCCGCGCTCCGTGAAGCGCGATGACAAGCACAGTGGAATCGAGAGGTTTCTCACAATAGTATGCAAGGTCCTCCAGAGATTTCATCATCTGGGCCTCCTTCACAACCACGAGTTGCCTTTGGGCAAACATCGGATATCTCCTGGCTGCTGTAATGACTGCATCGGCATCCACATCGGCGCCATAGCAGATTGTCTGATTGAAATCCCTTTCACTCTCGTCAATGCAGTTGTCAACGATAGCGTCACACACCATATCGACATAGTATGGTTCCTCTCCCATAAGGAGATACACCATCTTGAAAACGCCTTTTCGTGCATCTTCCACAAGTCCTCTACAAAGAGAATCGATATCTGAAAAACCTTTGGCCATAATTTGCAAAATTAACTCTTTGAGCGAACATATCCAAAAAAAAACGGGCTGACTTCCGCCAGCCCGACACTGAATGCATCAGCATCTATTCTCCTCTTTTTTCCTTTGCTCTTACAATTTTTTCCTTGAGAATGTCAGCACAGTCAACAACTGCATCTTCGAAGGTCTTGGCATTCTTCTCTACCACGATTGTTCCTCCCGGGATTCCGACTTGAACCTTAACATTCTTGTTCTCATGGTCAGGAAGCAATGACAGTGCAACATCCACTTTTGTGATTGCATCATAGAATTTCCCCAGTTTCGAGAACTTCTTCTCTACAAAGTCCAACAGCTTCTGATCTGCATCGAACTTGATGGATTGTACTCTAATCTCCATTTTTACCTCCGTTTTTTGCCCTTGGATGGGCTGATTCATAAATAGACTTAAGTTTGGCAATGGAATTGTGCGTATAGACCTGAGTTGCTGCTAGTGAGGAGTGCCCGAGCATCTCCTTGATGGAGTTCAGGTCCGCCCCTTCGTCCAGGAGTTCCGTAGCCACCGTGTGCCTGAGCACGTGGGGCGACTTCCTGAGCGAAAAAGCCTTGAACTGCCCGAATTCGCTCTTTACCAGCCTGTCCACATAGACGGGATACAGGGCCCGGCCTCTTTCCGTCACAAAAAACATATCACTCAAAGATCTTTCGCCCTCCACCATCACCTCAACTGCTTTCAAATATAAGAATAATTCTTTTGATAATGAAGAAACCAGAGGAATTTCTCGCGTTTTGTCGCCTTTTCCGTGAATTTTTACAACCTTGCGGGAGAAATCTACGTCACCGAGCCTCATCAGCAGAAGTTCGCTGCGGCGGATCCCAAGAGAATACAGAGTGGATATTACCGCCCTGTTCAAACGCCTTCGGTACAATTTGACGGCATATTTTCTGTCGGAAGACTCCTCAAGAGGCTGCAGCATCGATTCCGAGGCATATTCCTGAGTGGCGTCAAAATATGCCTGCATAGCCTCCTTCTTATAGAAAACCGGCAACTTCCTTTCCTGCCTCGGGCGAGGCACAAGCTTGACGGGATTGGACTTAAGCATGGACTCCCGGACAAGAAAACGGCAGAACCCGCTCAGGACTGAAAGATGAAGCCCTACTGACCTCGCAGAGATTCCCCTTTCGTCCAGAAGGCTCACCTGATAATCCCGCAAAACATTGACATTCAGCGACTCCAGAAGAACATCATCCGAGAGTTCACCTTCATATCCATCAGCAATGAATGAGCAGAAATCCTCCAGAACGCTGCCATAAGAAGACACTGTCAGAGGCGAATACCTCCTGACAGTCCTTACATAATCCAGATATGAGGATACCAAGGTCATTTCACAGGAGTGAGTCCTTCCTTAAGGGCAGCCTCACGCATAAACGCATCGGCAGCCTCGAAAGAATTCTCTATGACGCCGTCCAGAATAGCTTCTTTGACCTGTTCCTTCAGTTTGCCTATAAGGTTGCAAGGCCCGATTCCATAGAGTTCCATCACATAGTCACCAGTTATCGGATTCTTGAAATTGCGGATTGCATCCTTAGCCTCCACCTCCACGAGTTTCGCCTTGACTAGCTCGAAATTATCCTTCAGGCGGGCAACTTTCTGCGGATTTTTAGAAGTAATGTCTGCGCTACAAAGAATCATAAGGTCATCTATATCATCCCCTGCCTCGAAAAGAAGACGCCTGACTGCAGAATCCGTAACTTCCTCAGTAACAAGGGCAATCGGGCGCAGATGGAGTTCCACCAGTTTTTGAACATATTTCATCTTTTCGTTAAGAGGCATTTTCAGCGACTGGAAAATCTTCGGAATCCACCTTGCCCCAACGATTTCGTGACCATAGAAGGTCCATCCGATTGCTGGGTCGAAGCGCTTGGTGGCAGGCTTTGCGATATCATGAAGCAGGGCAGCCCAACGAAGCCAGAGATTAGGTTCACGACCGGCCTGGACCTCTGCCGCGGCCACATTGTCCAAGACCTGAAGGGTGTGGCTGAAATTGTCCTTATGAGCTTTTCCATCAATCATTTCCACTCCCTTAAGTTTTGAAAGCTGAGGCAGAACCCATTCCAGAAGGTTGGTCGAATCAAGGAGTTCGAACCCATATGATGGCTTTGGGGTGAGAAGAATCTTATTGAGTTCTTCAACGATTCGTTCCTTTGAGAGAATCTCCATCCTGGAAGCATTGCGCCTTATCGAATCCAAAGCCTCCGGGACAATCTTGAACTCCTGCTCAGGAGTGGAAAGTTTGGTTGCGAACCGTACGGCACGGAGCATTCTCAAAGGGTCATCGCTGAAGGTGGTATCCGGGTCAAGGGGAGTTCGAATTATCCCTGCAGAAAGGTCACGGATGCCGCCGAAAGGATCTACTAAAGCTCCATAATCTTCCTTCTGAAGACTGAACGCCATAGCATTGATAGTAAAATCACGCCTTAGCTGGTCGTCTTCAAGAGTACCGTCCTCAACGATAGGCTTGCGGGAATTCCGTCTGTATGACTCCTTCCTGGCACCGACGAACTCCACTTCAATACCCTTGTAGCGGAGCATAGCAGTTCCAAAATTTTTGAAAACACTCACATTTGTATGCAGGATTCCGGCAATGTGTCCAGCCAGGGCTATTCCGCTGCCCTGAACAACTATATCTATATCCTTATTGGGCCTTCCAAGAAAGCAGTCACGCACATAACCACCTATCACAAAAGCCTTTACCCCCATTTCAGAGGCAGCCTTAGAGATGATGGAAAATATTTCATCGTCGAGAAATCCTTTGGTAATTGTTGTTGACATAGGTTCAGACAATATATTCGAGCATCTGTTGATAATCAGGCACCTTGTCCAAGGCTTCAAAAGAATCCTTCGTGCGCCTGAAGATATGGGTAGAAACGCCGCTGGTCACTATCAGATATTTGACATTCAGGACCATATTATATGCCATAGCCTGACTGATGACTTTCTCATCAAGCGCCACCTCAGGTCTTTTGCATTCCACGACCGCAAGCGGTTTGAGTTCGCGATCGTAGACGAGGATGTCCGCCCTGAACTTCTTTCCTCCAAGATGAATGGAAACCTCGCTCATCATCATATGAGAGGGAACACACATTTCTTTGGAAAGAATTCCGATAAACCACTGGCGCACCCTTTCTTCCGGTGTGAGAGCCACATTCCTGCGTCTTAGAGGATCGAAAACCTGACTTGTGGAGTCATTTCTATTTTGTTCCATAATCTTGCAAAGATACAAAAAAAATCAGCACACCATACCCTCGTGCTTAAACTCCAGCAACCTGTTTCAAAAGCCTCAGTTCCGCCTTGCACGAGGTGTTCCAGTCGAAGCAGGAAGCCAAGGGCTGGAATATTTCGGAAGAGCCATCCCTTCGTCGGAGGGTGTCAGCAGCAAGAACTGCCATTTTCTCTGCAAAATCATCAGAAAGAGCAGTGACATAATCCTTCCCTACCACCTCGGCAACACCTCCCACATCAGATGCGACAACATTGCATCCGCACCTTAACGCCTCGCAGCAGACCAGTGGCAGGCCCTCATTCAGACTAGGGAGCACAAGCAGGTCTATGCAGTTCATCATCCGGGGCATTTCCGGAGAGGGAATATTGCCCCAAAGCACAACAGGCAAGTTGGAAGCAGTGTTTCTCAATTCCGCCTCAAGTGCCCTGCGGAGTTTGCCGTCACCGATTATCCAGAAGAGAAGATTGCCGGAATATGCTGCCTTTAAATTTTTGAAAATACGAGGTAGGGTGAGAACATTCTTGACCGGATGCAGATTGCCGACAAAGGCCACCACCCTGGTATTCAAAGGAATATGAAAGTCTCTTCTCAGAAGTTCCCGTTTTGCGGCCTCAAGAGGG
This sequence comes from uncultured Bacteroidales bacterium, assembly GCA_945870315.1. GTDB lineage: Bacteria > Bacteroidota > Bacteroidia > Bacteroidales > UBA932 > Cryptobacteroides. The sequence continues at coordinate 7,296 of CAMBRR010000011.1, read as the reverse complement.
AAAAAGTGTTCCGACACTCCGTTGAAGATGACCTGGGAAGGGGCATCATCCACAAGAAGCCTGCTTTGGAGCATCAGAGCCTTGCTTACATAGACATTCATCTCGGCTGACCTTATAACATTGCATGTAGCCTTCCTGACAAGAGAATTTTTATAAGGATGGGTATGGATGTCCGATCCGTGCCAGGTGACGACATATGGGATACCGAATTCTTTTTTCAGTTCACAGGCAACGTAGCCGGCCGTGGTGGAATGAGCTTCAACAAGGTCGAATGACCTGAAAAGCGGCAGGATATGTCTCAGGAATCTTTTGAAGAACAGCGGTTTGCAAGAAAGTATTTCTGTCAGGATATGGTCTATTATTGTAAAAGGATACCATAGTATATGATAGGTCACACCTTCCACGATGATGGAATCTACCTTCTCGCACTCGGGAGTATGCCTTACCCTTCGTGTGAAAGCATTGTCCCTGCTGTGGATGCAGAAGGCTTCCACCTGAAAAGTGCCGTCAGCAACCAGGCGCTTTACCTTTTCGTGGATTGCATTGAACATTCCCTTCCTGTCGAATGGGCTGCTTTCAAACAATATGGCGAGTTTCGGTTTCATCTTGCAAAACGGTTATAAATCCGAACGGAGACTGCCGGTCTGTTCAGTTTGAACAAGAGATAATTGGGCACCTGACCGATACGGATGGTAAAAAGGTTGAGTTTGGTGTCCGCCGACATAAGAGAATATATCCAGCTGATGAATTCCTCATCAAGAAGAGATGTCCTTCTGGTGAGGAAGACATTGAGGATGCGGCAGCAGTACCTCATCACCAGGTCATCGTGGTAAAGGGACGCGACCTTGATGCTGTCAGGGAAGCGGGAACGGAGTTTTGACAGAAGAGGAGCATATTCCCCAAGGAGGTGCCTCAACTGAAGCAGATGCCTGTCCGAAGATTTGTCACACCCAAGAGACCCACCTCTTATATAATAGGAATAAACCGGAAGGTCCACGCAAGCTGCACTATCACATTTTTCCAGAAATGAAAACACGAATATCTTATCCTCGGCATAACTCAGACCGGTGTCAAAGCGTAGATTTCCGACCTTCTTCCTAAGAAAAAGCTTTGCCCAGGGAGCATCCATCATCTTGCAGTTGTGTCTGAGATTCCTATCCCAGAATTCCGTCATCCCATCCTTGCCGGAAAACCGCCCTGGGAACGGGACGAATTCCTCCTCCCTGCCGGAATCTTTCCTTTCACAATAGCCCCCAAGTACAAAATCACAGCCTCTTCCCTTGTCATACATCAGCATAAGACTTCCAGGTTGCAGAGCATCGTCAGAATCCACAAACATAACATATTCACCCACAGCAACTTCCAAGGCATCATTTCTCGCGGCGCTGACTCCCCCGTTCTTTTTGTGAATGACCTTGAAACGGCTATCCTTCCCGGCAAATCTATCCAGAATTGCAGCGGAAGAGTCCGTACTCCCATCATCAACGGCAATGACCTCAAAATTGCCAAAACTCTGGGCAGCAATGCTTTCAAGGCACCGCTCAAGGTAGTCGGCAGAATTGAAGACCGGCACGATTATACTTATAGCAACCTTATTTGACATTCCTATCCATTTTTGAATATACTTTTGCTGCACACCTTTTCATCCATGCAATAGTCTTGCTTAAAGCAGAAGGCCTTCTGACATAGTTACGAACAAATGAATCCAGGTCCCGTTTCAATATGAATTCCTTCATAAAGGCCTCCCTCTGGGCAGGGACAGGGATATCTCCCCCAAGACCTCCGTTCTGCTCAACTGCCAAGCCCACGGGTATTTCATCCAGGAACATTTCCTGACGGCACTCTTCCAAAAGGGACTTTCCCTTTTCGCTGTGCACCAGAATTCCTGAAGCTCCCCAGTCGTCGTCCAGGGCAGGAGATGCCTTGGAAACATTCCACAAATCGCTCAATGTCAAATCACTGCAATGTTTTTTGCGGAACGGGCAACAGTAGCAGGATGGTCTCAGGGAGACATTCTGGAGGAAAAGCAGCATATAATCGTCATCATCCTTTGAACGGGAAATGATGCGGCCATTTTCAAGAGTATAAACAACGCGGTAATGCCTCCAGCCGTGAGATTTGTCACGGAAATCAACTTCTTTTACCCCCGAGGAATACTTCTTCGCAATGCTCTGGAGGTATCTTTCCAGAAGTTCGGGAGACGGAACACCGTGACAGGCGCAATCGACATTATAGAGGAGTTCATAGTCCTTTCCGAGGAAAGCCTCAAGCGCGGCGCTCTGGCAAGGCGTGCCGGTGAAAAGGACAGGCCTGGAGGCCTCAAGATGGGAACGAATCTCATTGAAAGTATCCAGAAGGTCGCTTTGGACATATTTTGAGCCACGCATCGGCATCACCTGTTCCATCGTGGTAGCTTCGCAATGCCAAAGCCGGAGGTCAGAATTGAAAGCTGCTCCATATACAACTCCACCCTTGCGTATCACCGTTTCGGCAAGATGAGGAAAGATACCTCCCGAACTGCTGCCTGAGCACTGCCCACTACGGGCGGCATAAGCCTTTGATGGAGCATTTTCTAGGGAAGCGGTCCCAATTTCCTGTTTGCGGATTGACAATACAGGGCAAACCTTCTCGCACCTGTGGCAGCCGATACATTTATCCGTGGTCACCTTCGGATAGCTGAACCCCTCTCCGTCCTTGACCATCACAATGCAACCGACAGGGCATACAGCCTCACAAGAGGCGCAGCCACAACAGTCTGAAGGATTTTCGAATTGTATCATACTAAAGTTGCACAAGTTTCATAAACTTTGCCGATGGCAAAGATAGGAATTTATGAGGATAAATTTGGATATGATGAAATTTCTTGCTAAATTAGTCGGACATTTTGAACAATTTAAACGAATGGGTATGATACGTTATGCAGTAATGTGGAAATTCAAGCCATCAGATGGCAGGAGTCCAAAGGAGATAGGAGAAGATGTCAAGGAAAAATATCAGTCCCTTATGGGTTTGGTTCCCGGGCTGAAAAACATCGAGGTAGGGATAAATCGCAATGAATCAGCAACGGCATACGATGCTATGATGATTGCAGATTTTGAATCCTGGGAAGCTCTGGCAGCATATAAGGCCGATTCCATGAGGGACGATGTAGTCAAATACGTAGAAACACTGATAGACGTAAGAGCAAGGGTTGAATACGAAAGATAAATAACTGATATAGATATTTCATTGAGAAGCTGACCCAAAAGGTCAGCTTCTGTTATTTTTTTTTGGGGGGGGGAGAGAAGTTCAGGAGAATAGCTGCTGCAGGAGGGACGGAAAGGCTGTATTTATCTTTGATTCCGCCGAGGTCCATGCACTTGAAAAAGTTTAGCAGAATACAGCAGAAGGCCTTTGTTTCAGTTACACAGCGCTGCGCAAGAAGTTTCCCCACTTCGCCTTCCACATAATTTGCACACACCTCATCCTCGCAGGCTACATAAGTAAACAGAATCCGTGTCGGCGCCAAGATAGAGGAGTACAGGAAATGCCTGTTATTTTGCATTACACCTATAGAATCTTGAATACGGCGACTTCCGGCAGAAGATGGTTTCTGCCATACAGTTGCTTCAGGGCATAGTCTCCAGGCGTATCCCCAAGATATGCCATAAGACAGAGCAGTTTCAGCTGCTCCGAATCAAGACCAGTATCTTTCTTAATGTCCATCTCAGCAAAGCATTATAGGCAAACTACCTGTTAAACCAATATTCCAACATCGCAGCAAATCTTTCATAACCCTCCGGAAATCAGGAGTTGTATCTTCGTTTATCTCAGTCGCATTCTCTGGCGTTTCATTAATAACCTCGGCTATTTCTTCGACAAAAAATGATGTGGGTTTAGCATCTCCCGGAAAATCAATCACCGTCGCGCGCGAGCCATTGCAAATGCCCATAATGCGGGCCTTGTTCATCAACTGCCCATATATCTGCCAGAACTCCTTTCCGTGAGGCGCCTGCTTTTTCTTTGCCTTGTCAAACTCTGTGTAGTGGATATGATGCGCATATTCGTGTATTGCCGTATCAACCATATCATATTTGCTGCTCCACCCAACGTGGACAATTATTCTTTTCTTGCCGCTGTAATATGTTCCGAGCCGCTTCTTCGGCTTGTCGGTTTTGACCGCCAAAGTGATGGCAATATTCCGTTCTATCTCTGATTTGGGTACGTTTCGATGCTCGGCACTGCGGCCCTTTAATAGACTGAAGGCCGGCGTCTTGAAATCAGGAACGTCATCATCACCCTTTGCTACCACAGGCTTGGGTTCGACAGGCCGTTTAACCGGTTGCTTTTGCGGTTTTGGTTGAGGCTTCGGCTCCTGTAATAGTCTCAGCAAAATGCAGCCAAAGAGACACAATGAAAACGCCGGTGACAGAGACAATAGTCATCCGGAGAATAGACCAACGTGACTTTTTTACTGGAATCCTGACCAATAATACAAGCGGAATGATGAGCAGGATAAGTCCTGCCCATCCAAACCATTGGGAGAAGAGTGTATTTGTCATATAATCTTAATGCCGTACTTTGCGCAAAGGTAACCACCTTCACTGCCAAAGTACGGCAACTGTCACTCTATCACTTCAAACATCCCACTCTTGCTCTTATCCGGAGGAATTACAAATACATTGTGGTTCGCAGCATCCTGAATATAATAATCAAGTTCCTCAAGCTGGCCAAGATATTGGTTCAAAAGCGCTTGATAAAACTGTTTGGGATAATGGGCCTTTAGCCAGGCTGTCTGATAGCTAATCCACGTATAGCAAACAGCGTGGGACTTGTTGAAGGCGTACCAGTTGTCCATCATATCCCATACCTTTTGCAGGTCATTGCGTTCATATCCCTTCTTTGCTCCACCCTCAATGAACTCTCTGTGAAGAGTCTCCAAAAGCGTTAGTTTTCGCTTCCCAAAGGCCTTCCTCAATTTATCAGCTTTTTCAGTTGAGAACCCTGCCAACTTTTCTGCAAGTTGCATTGCCTGCTCCTGATAGACGATAATACCATATGTCTCGCCAAGCATCTCTTCCATCGCGGGAATCGGGTACGTAAACTCTTCTTCCCCCTTCTTTCTTGCAACATAACTTGGAATCAAGTCTATCGGTCCCGGCCGATAAAGAGCCTCCATAGCTACCAAATCGCTGAATGACGAAGGCTGAAGCTTTCGAAGCCACTCCCGCATACCTTCTGATTCGAACAGGAAAACCCCCGAAGTATCTCCATTTGTATAGACGGCCAATGTTGCTTTATCATCGAGAGGGAGTTTTTCTAGCTCAATCTGTATCCCTTCATGCTCTTCAATAGCTGTACAGGCATCCTTAATATCCTTTAGCACCCGAAGCGATAAAATGTCCAATCTCAAAATGCCGACGTCTGCGACCCATCGGGCTTCGTACATTGAATTCAGAGTGTGTTCACCATTCCACAAACCCTCTTGAATCTGAACCGGGACATTTTCACCCATATATGAAGGTGCGATCATCCAGCCGCATGCATGGATAGATTCATCTTCAATAACATCACTCAGCTTACTGGCAATATCATATGCCTGCCTGAATTCAGGGGTGGCGTTGTCATATATTTCTCGAACTGCAGGGACTTCACGAAGATTCCTGTATAAGGAGCCCCAATAACCAGATATTTTTGAATCGAGTCGCTTAATAAACGATTTGGGAATCCCCAGAGCTTTTGCTGCCTTTGACCATGCGCCACGGAAACCATACTTCCCGAAGGTGACAATCCCAGAGATAGAATTCTGTCCATATCTCTCCTTCAAGTACTCTTGGATCTTTTCCTGTGCCTCCTGTTCCAAGTCAAGGTCTATGCAAGGAAGAGAAATCTGCTCCGAGCAGTAAAACCGTTCGAACAGCAGACCATATTTCATAGGGTCGATATCGGTAATGCCCAGGCAGTAATTGACCAGACTGCCGGCAGCAGCGCCACGCCCGGGGCCTACCACCCAGCCTTTTGACCGCACCCAGTCCACGAGGTCCTGGATAATTAAGAAATAGGATGCAACGCCTTTGCCCAAGATGATCTCAAGTTCCTGTCTTAGACGCTCTTGTTGATCCTTGTTCACCTCCCCGAAACGTTTTTCCGCTCCGGCGTAGGCCTTTTCAATGAGTTCCGCCTCGGGCCTGTCGGACACCTTCGGCAATTCAATATCCTTCCAAATGGAATACCGTTCTACCTTATCCAGAACTTCCATTGTATTGTCAATCACTTCCGGATGTTCCGGGAACAAGCGCCGCATTTCATCCTCATTTTTGAGATACTCAAGATGAGAATAGCGGAAGCGTTCTGGGTCGGAAACCTTTTTGTCATGAGTGAGTGCCAGCATCACATCATGTGCAATGCCATCTTCCCGGTTCACGAAATGGACATTATTCGTGGCCACTACTTTGATGCCCAGTTCTTCTGCTATTTGGAATATGCCGGTATTTGCCACCTTCTGCAAATCTACCAGGTTCTGATTGTTCTTCTTATATGCAATACGATTATCGGTAGAAGCCAACTTGAGGGGTCCGAAGTTCTTATGTAGAGAGACTTCCAAATAGAAATTCTCACCAAACAAGTCTTTGTACCATTGTGCGGCAGTTATTGCGTCACCCATCTTGTCGTGGAGAATCATCCGGGGAATCTCTCCTCCTATGCATGCCGACGTGCAAATCAGGCCTTCATGGCATTCTATCAGCTTTTCTCTGGTGATACGTGGTTTATAGTATATTCCTTCCGTATTAGCGTAAGAAACCAGCTTTACAAGATTCTTATAACCAGTGAGATTCTTTGCCAGGAGAATCAGATGATACGTAACCATATCTTTATCGGCCAGCCAGAACTCACAACCGACAATAGGTTTTACAGTGGGATGCCGTTCCGCCGCCTTGAGGAATTCCGGGACTCCGGAGATGGTGCCGTGATCCGTAATAGCAAGCCCCGGCATTTCAAGGTCCTCTGCTCTGATGAACAACTCATCAATCTTCGATATCGCGTCCAGCGAATACTCTGTGTGTACGTGTAAATGAACAAATGACATTGCTTTTGCGTTTTAATTCTGCCGCAAATATACCCATTGTCTCTGCAAAAAACCGGCAGAATGAAAAAAATCACATCTGCCACAATTTTGCCGAATATATCGCTAACTTTGTGGCCAGTTATGGCTAAGAATTATTTCAAACGTTATGTGTGGTTGATCGATCTGATTAGCCGTCATGGATATATCTCCAAACGGGATATCGATTACGCGTGGCAGAAGTCGTCGCTGAA
>CAMBRR010000010.1 GCA_945870315.1 uncultured Bacteroidales bacterium | reverse complement strand
CAAAAATACAATTTTTATTCTTATTATATTTATATTTGCCCTCCATTACTGTAAATTTATCATATATATGAAAGTAGAAGTCATAAATAAATCGAGATTCCCGCTTCCGGCCTATGCAACCGAGATGTCTGCCGGACTGGATTTGAAGGCTGATATAGATGAGCCTGTCATCCTGTCTCCTCTTCAGAGAGCTATGGTTCCTACGGGTATCTATCTTGCCTTGCCGGAGGGTACTGAGGCTCAAGTGCGTCCTCGCAGCGGCTTGGCTGCCAAGTACGGAATATCTGTCTTGAATGCTCCCGGCACCATTGATGCGGATTACCGTGGAGAGGTGAAGGTTATTCTTGTCAATTTGTCCAATGAGACTTTTACTGTAAATCCGGGGGAGAGGATTGCTCAGCTTGTGCTTGCCCGCTACGAGAGGGTGGAGTGGTCCGAGGTTGAAAGCTTGGATGAAACTGCAAGAGGAGAGGGTGGATTCGGCAGCACCGGACGGAAATGATGTATTATTATTTTCATATAACTAAATGAATATGAAGATTCAGAATCTTTACGAGATATATTGCAAGTGCGGCTGTCGGGTTACTACCGATACTCGTACTCTTTCGGGAGGCGAACTTTTTTTTGCATTGAAAGGGGAGAGTTTTGATGGGAATGAATATGCTCTCGCAGCTCTTGAAGGCGGGGCTGCCTATGCAGTGGTTGATGCTTTGTCTCCTGTGGCGGCTTCTAGTGCCGATGATCCTCGCATCATCCCTGTGGAGGATACGTTAAGGACTCTTCAGGAGTTGGCCAGGTGGCACCGCTCGATGACCTTTGTAGATGGCAAACCATTGACAGTCATTGCTTTGACTGGTACCAACGGGAAAACTACCACTAAGGAACTCATCCGCCAGGTGCTTTCGGTAAAGTACCGTGTGACTGCAACAGAAGGCAACCTGAACAACAGCATCGGTGTGCCTCTTACTCTTTTGCGGATAAATGGAGAAACGCAGATTGCTGTGGTTGAGATGGGTGCCAGTCACCCTGGCGACATACGGGAACTGGTGGAGATTGCCCTTCCGAACTACGGACTTGTAACCAATGTCGGAAAAGCTCATCTTCTGGGTTTCGGTTCACTTGAAGGCGTTATGGCAACAAAGGGGGAATTGTATGATTACCTCAGGCGTACTTCCGACAAGGTATTCATCAATGTGGACAACCCGCTTCTGTGCAAGATGGCTTCAGAGCGCAACCTGCAAAGCGACCCGGAGCGCCCTTATTCCCTTTTGCTTCCGTATGGACTTGAATATCAGGGCGCCAGCGTGATGCCTTCTTCCCCTGAACATCCTTACCTTCGCCTTTCCATTCCGGATTCTGACGGAAGTATTGTACTTGTACAGACCAGCCTCGTGGGCTCTTACAACGCCGACAACGTGATGGCTGCAATTGCAGTTGGTCGCCATTTCGGCATTTCTCTTAAGGAGGCTGCCTTGGCCATTGAGTCCTATGTCCCGTCAAACAACCGTTCTCAGATGATGCGTACTGAGAAGAATCGACTCATTGTGGATGCCTACAATGCAAATCCTACGAGTATGACCGCAGCGCTGGATAATTTTGCTTCCGTGAGTGCTCCTTCAAAGGTTGCTTTGTTGGGAGATATGCTTGAACTTGGAACGGAATCTGTCGCTGAACACGTTGCAATCGCGAAAAAGGCACTGTCGCTTGGCCTGTCAAAGGTATGCTTCGTGGGTGCGGAGTTTGGGAAGGCTCTTCAAATTATAAGAAAAGAGCAGGAAGAACTATGTGATGCTGCAATGCATTTTGATTCTTCCGACTCTCTCAAATCTTATCTGGATGCAAATCCGCTTGAGGATGCTCTGGTTCTTGTCAAGGGTTCCCGTGGCACGAGGATGGAAAAGACCATTCAGTCTCTTTGAAACTCTGACCTATGCCCTCAGGATGATTTGGCCACCTCTCTCCCGTATCCTCCAAAACATAGGACTTGGCTTGATATCGCTGAAATTAGCAATTATTCCTGATAGACCTTCACTGTGACCGATGTTTCGCCACATAAATATGCGACATAAATTTTTGCCTGACGGGGGTTACCGCTGGTATTCTCCGATACGGTTATCACAAGGCTCTCGGTTTCGCCCTGGACTACTTTCTCCAATTCAAGCCAATCCTTCTTCAAGTAAGTCTCTCCATCTCCTTCAAACCCCGAGAACTCAGAATAATCCGTCCCACTCATATCGTATATGTCTATATGCTCAATGCTTCCTTCGATGATTTGTATCGTCTTGCATCCTCCTTTCTGTTCGAAATATACCTTATCCGTGTCAAATGCTACCCTTCCATTCATTACCTTCTTACAGGAGGAGAAGGAAGACACTAGCAGAATAAATATTAACAATAGTCTTAAATGCTTCATACGATACGAATTTAATAAGAATATGTTATCATCCTGAAATTCCAATCATAATCTTTGCCGGATAAACTGGGATCCGTTGTCCCTGGATCTATGTACTGTTCATAATAGGCGCGAGAATTAATGGGGAAATAATTATGCTTGGCATAGAATCCGTCCCATTTGCCACCCCAACCCCAATTGCAGTGAAAAAAGCCGTTCCACTCACCATCAATCACCCAAGCGTGTCCTCCTCCGTTATGAAAATCGGAGCCGTCAAGATATACTGGCCTGTTCTGGCCGAGCATTGTTGATGCTCTCGACTGATTGGCAGAGCCGAAGCCAGTCCTTTTTGTCACACTTGAATAATTATAGTTCTTCAGGGTCCTTACCACACCATCGGCATAACCAGGTGAGCCATCCGTATGATATCTGATATAACACAAAGATTTTTTTCCTATATGCTTAAGGAATCTGGCCACCTGCTCTTTTGCCGAATTCGTGCAATGGTCTGCGTCTATATGCTGATAACTATAAACAGTTGCCATATCAGCCCACGAACAGGCGACACCATCAAAAGTAGGATTTGCCGGCTTTTGACAATATTGCATAATCTGAGCACAAGCTATGGCAACGCATCCAGCAGGACACTGATTCCCGGAACTATCGAACGTATATCTATTGAAAGGTGCCCATTGCGTCCATTTTGTCTCCAATAACACGGAATTTGTCGTAATGGCAGTAGCTTTAGTCTTTTCTTCCGCTATCACGGGGCCATACTTCAGGTCTGCTAGCATAGAGGAAAGCAACAATGCGGGAACGAACCCCTCTCCTATATCGCGGAATGAATCAGCATCGGTATCGGAGGATTTAGTGCACGGGGAATGGAGGAACTCAAATGCCTCGGCAAAATCCTCTACGTGAATTTCACCGTTTTCTGTGACGCAGTACACAGATTCTCCAAGGCGAGTATCACCGGACAAAATCGCAAACCCACCTTCGGCTAAATCGAAATTAACCAGGTACATAAGCGTATCAGGAAGTTCATAGTCAAGGTTATCTGCCTTGGTCGAAGGTAGGCGTTGCCGGCCGAACGTTTCTACAGAAAAAATCCGTGCAGGAATCGTACTTTTGGCCACCTGCGATGCGTTCAGTCCATCGAGAACGCTATTCAGGGATGTCAAGGCATCGGAAAGAGGGATAGTATATGAAACTTCACCCGTATTATTAATGGGTAAAGAACCTTCTCCTTTAGCGCACGAAGCAATTGCTAATACGAGAACAGGCAAAAGGAACGATATTTTTTTCATAAAATCACACAAATTTCCTGCAAAATACATATTTTTCGGATAACCTGCAAATCTCCTGGTATTTCTTTTATTCCGGAATGAGGTTGACGGTCTTGCGTTCGCATTCGACAGGATGTAAGTCGTCTTGAATGCTGAAACCGAGATCCTGTCGTACCGTCTTAATGGCTTCGCAGGATGTCGCTGCATCCCTGGACAATTTCACGAGCATCCGTCACGAAATGAAGGCCGCCTTGCTGGGCGATTTGCTTGAGTTGAGTGAAGAATCTCTCAGTGAGCGCATTGCAAATATGCGCAAGGCTTACTCCCTTGTTCTTGTCAAGGGAACCCGTGGTAAGAGGATGGAAAAGACCTTATCCTCGTTATAATCATTGCCTCATATTCTTTGCCAGTACATTGGCAATTTTGTTTATTTATGAAGGACTTCCCAAAGGAGGTCCTTCAATTCTTTCAGACCTTCGCCGGTGAATGAGGAAATGAAGATATGCGGCAGGTCTTCAGGCAGGCCGGCCTCGATTTCCTTCTTGAGGGTGTCGTCAAGCATATCGGACTTGCTGACAGCCAAGACTCTGTCCTTGACCAGAAGTTCCGGATTGTATTCCTTCAGCTCGTTCAGCAGGACCTCATATCCCTGTCTGATGTCATCCTGGTCAGCCGGCAACAGAAACAGCAGGACAGAATTGCGCTCGATGTGCCTCAGGAAACGGATTCCGATACCCTTTCCTTCGTGGGCCCCTTCTATGATCCCGGGTATGTCTGCCATAACGAATGATTTGTCGTCATAATAGCTTACTATGCCCAGGCTCGGTTCCAATGTCGTGAACGGATAGTCGGCAATCTTTGGCTTTGCAGCAGATACCGATGACAGAAGGGTGGACTTGCCCGCGTTCGGGAATCCTACCAGTCCCACATCCGCCATCAGTTTCAACTCCAGGATGAACCATCCTTCTTCGCACGGCTCACCGGGCTGGCTGTATCGTGGCGTCTGGTTTGTGGCAGTCTTGAAATTGTTGTTGCCCAGACCTCCTCGTCCTCCTTTGACCAGAATCATCTCCTGTCCGTCCTCCACAAGTTCGAAAAGGACTTCTCCTGTCTCTGCATCTTTTGCCACGGTGCCCACCGGTACGTCCAGGTAGATGTCGGCTCCGTTCTTTCCCTTCATCAGTTGTCCGCTCCCTGCGCCTCCGTCTTCTGCCATTATATGTTTGCGATATTTCAGGTGGATGAGTGTCCAGAATTGATGGTTGGCCCTGAGGATGATGTGTCCGCCCCTTCCTCCGTCACCACCGTCCGGACCTCCCTTAGGAATGTATTTCTCCCTTCTCATATGTGTGGAACCAGCTCCACCTTTGCCCGACCGGCAAAATATCTTTACGTAGTCTATGAAGTTGCTGTCAGCCATACTATTATCATTTAGCGTTTAGTCGGCAAAGATAGTGAATCTTTTTCTATTTTTCTTTGCTGCGCTGTTCTTCCAGCTCTCAACTTTGCTCGAACTGACAATAGCGCACCCGTGCTGCACTTGCTTTCGTCCGGAAAATCGGCCTTTCCCCGGACGAATTTGCGATTTTGCCCAAATCTTGGACTCCAACTGGACTCCATGACGATTTTTTATACTTTCTTACTAATCACTCTGCGGAAAAGTTTTTGTAAAAAGAAAATTCTGCATATCTTTGCAGAGTCAAAGGGGAATTCGTAGAAGGGATGACAACCCTTATCGCATGTCGGTTTCGAGCCCCAAAGTCTAGCCACCGCATCTGCGGTGGTTTTTTATTGCCCTCCACTCGCTCCAACAGCAGTCAGACAGTACTGGACTTTCTCTTGTGTAGTCTTCTGTACACCCACAGTCAACTTGATTCCATCATGAAACATGATCAGCAGCTTAGAATACGGCTTCTGATTCTTGTCACCAGGCTTGGTTTCCTTCTCACTCTTAAGAACTGCCTTCTCCATCACCTCAGTCAATCTGAACACCGCAAGTGTCGACTCATACCTACGAGCTGCCTTGTTATATGTCTCATTGATAGACTGATACTTTACTAAGATATAGTCCTGAAGATTCTCATTCCATATCTTCTTATCCGGATGCTCACTGATCCACCTTGCATAAAAGTCCTTGATAATCTTCTCACGGACTTTGATATCCTCCTTACTCGTACCGGTAGGAATATTTGAAATAATCTGTTCCATCTAACAAATATATGTAATTCCCGCTCATGTCAAGCAAGTTTTCTTCACTATTATATAACTAGGTATAAGATTCACCGCTCCTCTCTTGCTCTCATCCACGATCTTTGCATAAATCTGAGTTGTGCGGATATTGCTATGACCGAGCAACTTCGACACAGTGTATAGATCCGTTCCGTAAGTCAGTGTGACCTTCACTGATAGAGGTTGACAATCTCTCGCTTGTTCAAACAGCCATTAGAATGTTGCAAATAGCACCCTTTTCCCGGACGAATCTCCGGTTTTGCGCACTTTGTCGTTATTATTTGAGGATTACTAAACTAAGCGGAAAAGTGCATTTCTGTACAAAATCGAACCATTATCGGATAAAATAGGGTATGATTGGGGGTGGTTCTGTATAATTTTGCAGAACAAATTCGGGGAATTGCCCTGAAAACTAAACCAACTAACCACATAGGGATGAAATCAATCGTATCTTTCTTATTGGGAGTGGCATTGCTTGTTGCTCCTGCATTTCCTGCAATGGCTCAGCATCAGGAAGATGCCAGAGCACGGGAACTGGTCTCCAGAATGACTTTGGAAGAAAAGTGCAACTACATCGGAGCAGCCCGCTCGTTCATTATCGGAGCAGTGCCGCGGCTCTCAATCCCGGAGGTCCGTATGGCCGATGGCCCTCAGGGAATCCGCAACAATACAATCAGCACTCTTTATCCCTGCGGCATAATGTCGGCATCGACTTGGAACAGGGAACTTGTAGAGCAACTGGGTCACGCCCTCGCATCCGATGCAAAGGCAAGAGGGGTCGCAATTCTCCTTGGGCCTGGAGTGAACATATATCGCAGCCCGATGTGCGGCAGGAATTACGAGTATTTCGGAGAGGACCCCTATCTGGCTTCAGAAGTTGCCAAGCATTATATCATAGGTGTGCAGGATGAGGGCGTGATTGCCACGGTGAAACATTTCGCTGCCAATAATCAGGAATGGAGCCGCCACCACGCATCTTCCGACGTTGACATCCGTACGATGCACGAAATCTATTTCCCTGCATTCCGGAAGGCTGTCCAGGAGGCCCATGTGGGTGCGGTTATGGACAGTTACAACCCTGTAAACGGGGTTCATGCTACGGAAAATGCCTGGATGAACAAAGATGTCCTCAGGGATATGTGGGGCTTCGATGGTATCCTTATGTCAGACTGGACATCGGTCTACTCCAGCTCAGGTGCAGCCAATGGAGGACTTGACCTTGAATGCCCGAAAGGAGTGTATTTCACGGCTGACAAGCTCATTCCGCTGATTGAATCGGGAGTTATAAGGGAGGAGGATATCGACACTAAAGTATATCATATACTCAGCACACTCAACCGTTTCGGCCTTCTCGACAGAGATATCAAGGATGAATCCATTCCGTTGGACAACCCCAAGAGCAATGCCATAGCTCTTGAGATAGCCCGGGAAGGTGTCGTGATGCTTGAGAACAGGAACTCCGAACTGCCTTTCGGGAAACGGGACAGAATCCTCGTTCTGGGACCGAATGCTACAGAGGTTACCACAGGAGGTGGAAGCGGTTTTGTAACTCCCCGCCATACGACCTCTGTTGCTCAGGGACTCCTTTCAGAATGCGGAAGCAAAAGGGTTACAATCCTTTCTGATACAGAACTTTATCCAGACTGCTCAAACCTTGTGAGAACCCCGTCTGATCCTTCAGTGCAGGGCTTCGATGCAACTTTTTTCAATAATAAGAAATTTGAAGGAACTCCGGCCCTTGTCCGAATAGACCGGAATATTGAATTTGACTGGCAATATGGCTCTCCTGACAAGGCCATCGCCAACGATGCATTCTCTGTTCGCTGGGAAGGTCTTTTCACCCCGTCTTCAGACGGAATCGTCAGGTTCAATATGTCGGGTGACGACGGCTATCGTCTCTTTATTGACGACAAACTCGCCGGCGGAGACTGGGGTAATCACGCAATTTCCTCAAGGACAGTATTTTACAATGTGGAAGCCGGTAAGACCTACAAACTCAGATTCGAGTTCTATGACAATATCTCAAGTGCTGTTGCCGTCTGCAAAATGGGATTCTTCGATGAGAAAGCTCTTGACAATGCTCTCGCAAAGGCTGACAAAGTCGTTTTCTGCGCTGGCTTCAACAGCAATCTCGAAGGAGAGGGTTTTGACCGCCCGTTTGCCCTTCCGAAGGCACAACTGGATCTTGTCAATCTCATCACCTCCCGTCACAATCACGTGAGCGTAGTGCTGAATGCCGGTGGTGCAGTTGATTTCAATAATTGGAGTGAGGATGTGGAGGCAATCCTGATGGCCTGGCATTCCGGCCAGGAAGGAGGCCGGGCTGTGGCAGAAATCCTTACTGGAAAAATTAGCCCGAGCGGCAAACTTCCAATCTCAATGGAAAACAAATGGGAGGATAATCCTGTTCACGATTCATACTATGACAATACCCCTGTCCGCACTCAGGGGCAGCCGTACAAAAGGGTGGAATACCGCGAGGGAATCTTTACCGGATACCGTGGCTACGACCGCACAAAAAAGGTTCCGCGCTATCCTTTCGGCTATGGTCTTAGCTATGCAAATTTCTCATACTCAGGGATTAAGCTAGATAAAATATCTCCGGACAGCGTGAAGGTCAGCTTCAATGTGAAGAATACCTCAGGGATGGATGCCTTTGAGACGGCTCAGGTCTATGTAAGCGACTGTGCCTGCTCGGTTCCGCGTCCTGAAAAGGAACTCAAGGGGTATCAGAAGAAATATATCCGCAAAGGACAGACAGAAAAATTTGAAATCGTTCTCGGATCGGATGCATTCTCTTTCTTCGATGTTGATAGGAATGAATTTGTAATTGAGCCGGGTATGTTTGAAATCAGTGTTGGCCCCTCATCTGATGACAGACCTTTGAAGGCAAGGATTTCAATGGGAGAGGGGGATTATGCCACCTTGAATATAGAACCGGATACCGTTTCAGTTATAAGGAATCCGCTCAACGGCTGGGTGATGTACCTCGGCAGGAATTTCGATGAGAATTTCTGGACTGAGAAGGGGTATGACCGTATGCCGGTGGGGGATGGCTCCACTACTGCCAAGGTATGGGATTATTGCGGAGGAACTGCCTACATCAGGACCAGCTGGTCATCGATGGAGCCGCAGGAGGGTAAATATTTTTGGGATGACCCGGATTCAAGACTCAATCGTCTTATGCAGTCAGTACTTGACAAGGGCCTGCGTCTTGCCTTCCGGATTGTAGTGGATGGCCGTGACCAGGGACAGAATACCCCTATGTATGTCATCGATGCAGGTGCTGAATATTTTACATCAAAGGTCGGGAACAAGGAGGTCATGACTCCATACCCGGATGATCCGGTATTTCAGGAGAAATATTCAAAATTCATCAAGGCTCTTGCCCGACGTTTCAATAACGGAGATGAGGTGGATTTCATCGATGCTTATGGACTGGGAAAATGGGGAGAAGCACATTCGATGATATACAAGGACCAGGCTAATAAAATCCCTGTGTTTGAATGGATTACCGACCTCTATTCCAAAGAGTTCACAAATGTGCCTCTGGTAATCAACTACCACAGGGTTCTTGCCGTTCAGCACGTAAATGGATGGGAAGACGAACCTGATCCGGATTCAGAAAAGATGCTTGAAAGCTGTATCAGAAAGGGTTATATCCTTAGACACGATGCCTTTGGAATGACAGGGTATTACCAGCAGTGGGAAAAGGATTTTGCTGCGAAGTGGAACTACAAGCTTCCAATCATCATGGAAGGCGGCTGGATAACCGGTGCACATCACAGATATTGGATTGACCCGTCCGGAAAATACAGGGAAGGCCATCCTGAGGATGTCCGCAGAGGCGAACTGGAGGCATCAGCCGAGGCCCATGTGAATATGATGGATTTCAGGGTGGGGAATGAAACGGAGTCTTGGTTTCAGAACATAGATTTGGTCAAGGAATTTATTTCAAAGGGTGGATACCGTCTTTGTCCGACCGAGGTCAGCGTACCTGTATCTGCGTTTTCCGGCAGTATGGTCACCCTATCCCATACATGGGAGAATCTTGGATGGGGATATTGTCCGAACAATATCAAACAATGGCATTTCCGCTATAAACCTGCTTTTGCCCTGTTGGACGGGAACGGGAAACCGGTAAGGATTTTCATTGACAATGATGCGGAGCCATCAGAATGGCTCAATGCAAAACCGTCTTCATACTCAATGAAAGTAAGTCTTGAAGATATACCTTCCGGCACCTACACTTGGGCCATCGGGATTGTCGACAAGGACAGGAACAACAGCA
Source organism: uncultured Bacteroidales bacterium (assembly GCA_945870315.1). Lineage (GTDB taxonomy): Bacteria > Bacteroidota > Bacteroidia > Bacteroidales > UBA932 > Cryptobacteroides. The sequence continues at coordinate 28,547 of CAMBRR010000010.1, read as the reverse complement.
TCGGAATCAATCTCGCAGTCGATTCTTCAAAGCTGACGGGGGGTTGGCTCAAATTGGAAGCAATCCAAATTTTTGCAAAATAAGTATTTGAGAAGATTCTCAAATAATCTTATATTTGTCCCTGAACAGACTGTAAAACTTATGAAACAGATAACCAGATATTCTTTTCTGATTACTCTTTGCTGGCTTCTGTCCATGTCTCTGGCTGCGGCCATGGACCAGGGAGACTACTGTTTCCACAGAATGCCGGAGACTTCATATTATGGTGGAATAAACTGCATTACAAAGGATGCATATGGGCGCATTTGGTTCACGGGAACCGATGCGCTTTATATGTATGATGCCGTATCCTATCATCATATTTCGCTGCCAAATCCAAGTCCGGGCCGGATGATGAATTTCACTTCGGTGAAATCCCTTCCTGACGGCAGTCTGCTGGTGTCGACAAATGTCGGGCTCTATTCCTATGATTTCAGGAAAGAAGAATTCCAGCTCGAATGTTCCGGAAGTGCAGGCTACATGGAAACTGAATATAAGGACCAGGTGTGGCTCATGATGAATGATACCTTGTCATTGTTCAAGGGCAGCGGGCAGGTAGAATCCTATCCTTTCCCGCCTGAAATTTCTTCACTTGGGGGTGGCAGATATTATGTATGCCATTCAACACCTTCTGCCATCTATGTTTCCAAAGGAAACAATCTGTTCAGATATGATCCGGATTCTGGGGAATTCAGCCATTTCGGTTCCTTCCCTGAGAATGTACCTTCTGAAAACATAGCAGATGTCCTGGAGCTTGGAGGCCTGATCTATGTCCTTACTGAAAGAAACGGTCTGTTCGAATGTATGCCTGATGGGACAGTGCAAAGACGTCTGTTCAAGGAATCGCGGGCGGATAAACTCCCCATTGCCAAGCAGTTGTATGCGGATTCCGATTCTATAATCTGGATTGCAACCCAGGCCGGACTCATCCTCTATGACAGGACCTGCGGGGAAGTCGTGCAGCTCCATTCGGATCTGATGGATCCCTTCTCGCTTCCCAATGATTCTGTCTGGACAATCTATCCGGACCCTTCTTCCGGGGTGTGGATCGGAACCTACGGCGGGAAGCTGGCTTTCCAGACATTCGAGGATGACGAATACGCTGTTGTCACTCCTCCTTCTGCTGATCTCGCCAATCCGATTGTCAGTGCCTTTGCAGAGGATGACAAGCATCGCATCTGGGTGGGTACTGAGGGCGGCGGAATCAGCTGCTATGACGTCGAAAACGGGAAATTCCTGGAAATCAATCCCCACGTCAGACAGGCACTCTCGAATGTAATGGTCAAGAACCTGAAGTTTGTTGACGGCAAACTTTACATTTCGGCCTTCAATGCAGGTATGCTGTGCTATGACATAAAGAAAGATCAGATTTCCTCTCTTGGAATCAATGACCCTGCGACAGGTGCTCCGCTTACCGTCTATGATTTTGAGTTTGATGGGGACAGGGGACTGTGGCTTTCGGATCCGGACACCGATTTAAGATACTGGGACTGCGCGACTTCCAGCGTGGAAAAGGTCTTCGGCATAGATTCTAAATCAAACGATGTGAGACTGAGGGTACAGACACTTTTCCGGGATGGCAGCGACCTCATACTCGCAACCAGCAGCGGAGTCATCGTTATGGATACGGAAACCCGCCATATCAGGCGTAATTATCAGGTGGAATCAGAGGACATACGCCCCAATACCCTTTGTTCCTTCTGCAGGACATCCTTTTCTGAGATATGGTTCGGCACCAGAGGCGCAGGAGTGACCAGACTGAAGCAGGATGGCACATATTCGATTGTCCGGGATGTGGATGGAAAGGGCCTTGACGGGCTGAATGTGTTTGCAATTGAGGAGGATGCCGTCACTGGAGACCTTTGGTTCAGTACAGATGACGGGCTATATATATTCAGAAGAGCTTTCTCTACATTTGAAAAGGCAAAGGTGGGTTCATCCAATGAATGTGGAGCATATTATGTGCGTTCAGGCGCTACCACATCATCGAATAGGCTACTTTTTGGAGGTACCAACGGATTCGTGATCTTCAATCCGGAAGCAATCAACCGGAACAGCCATAAGCCGACGGTCTTTTTTACCTCCCTGAAGGTCAATAATGAGGTAGTGACTCCGTCTGAACGGAAATCTCCCCTGCGTCAGTCCATAATGACATTGAATGGCCTCTCGGGCAGAAAGAATGCAATCCGCCTGTCCCACGACCAGTCCAGCTTTGAGGTGGAATTCTCGTCTGATAGCTATCTGGAATCTCACAAGAATCGCTATGCATATAGGATGGAAGGACTCTCTGACTCTTGGGCACTTCTGCCTGCAAATCAGAATTCGGTGCAGTTTTTCAACCTTCCTCCCGGCCATTATCGCCTTGAGATGATATCTTCCAACAATGTTGGCCTATGGTCGGACAAGGTAAGTTCAGTCGCAATAATTGTCAGACCATCTCCTTTCCAATCTCCACTTGCCTATATGATATATTCAATTCTGGTTCTGATTGCAATATGGCTGGTGTGGAGTTATTCCACCAAGCGTAAGATGCTGGAGCAGCAGTTGATGGTTGAGGTTGAAAAGGAAAAGAACCTTCAGGAACTTGACAGGGCCAGAAACGAGTTCTTCACCAACATATCGCACGACTTGAAGACACCTCTTACCCTTGTTATAGAACCATTGAAACAGCTTGATAAACAAATTCCTCAGGATGCCCCTTATCGTGACCTCGTCACCCTGATATGGAGAAATGTCTCCCGTATCCAGAGAATGTTGATGCAACTTCTCCAGTTCAGGCAGATTGAGACAATCAAGTCTTCCCAAAAGAAACTGCCCGGGGACATAGTGCGTTTTGTCGATAGTATCTTTTCCCTTTTTGAGTTCTATGCAAGCAAAAAGCAGATTGAGACTGAATTCACTGCCTGGCAGGACAACTATATGACAATGTTCGACCACGATGCTGTTGAGAAAATCTTTACCAATCTGTTCTCCAATGCCATCAAATATACTACGGACAATGGTTATGTCGGTGTGAAGATTACCCCTGCGGAGGAAATCCCGGACAGCAGCATCCAAGACGCCAAATGGATAAGCTTCTCCGTCACCAACACCGGAAGCGAAATCCCTCAGAGCAAGTACAAGACCATATTCGAGCCTTTCAACAATGAAGGTAAGAGTGAACTTGAATTTGAGTCACACACCGGACTCGGACTGGCCATAGTTCAGGAACTTGTGAAGGACCAGTGCGGCAGCATTTCCGTTTCGTCCTCCGACAATATGGTCTGCTTCAAGGTAATACTTCCTATGGTCCCGGCAGAAGAAGGCACCCAAATGCAGACACCTCCGGAAAACGAACAACTCTATGACTATGCTTCTTCTGAAATTGATGCTATGATCAGCGAGATCGAGGAGGGAATGCCGGAAGAATCACGCGGGTCAAGGAAAGCCTACGACATACTGATAGTTGAGGATGACAGCCAGCTTAGAGGCTATCTCGAATCAAGAATATCCAGACATTACAATGTCTATACGGCTGTAAATGGAGAGGATGGCATTGCAAAGGCCGGGAAAATCCTGCCTCAGCTCATTGTGACCGACCTGCTGATGCCAAAGAAGGACGGATTCACTTTCTGCCGGGAGATAAGGGCCGATATCAAGACTTCCCATATCCCTATCATCGCTCTGTCTGCAACTGGAGAAAATACCAATTTCAAGATAGATGCCCTGGAGAGCGGAGCAAATGTCTTCATTGACAAGCCTGTCGATATGGATTTCCTGCTGAAGCAGATTTCTAACCTGATTCTGAGCCAGAACAAGCTCAAGGAACTTTTCAGCAAGAGATACGTCGCGGAACCTGCGAAGATTGCTACAAACTCCGTTGATGAAGAGTTCCTGAAAAAAGCAGTGTCATTCATAGAAAACAATTTTGAGAATGAAAACTATGGAGTCGATGATTTTGTCTCCGATATGGCAATCGGAAGGACGAGGCTGTACCAGAAACTGAACGACTTGACGGGCTTGTCAATCAAGGAATTCATCCTTGACATCCGTCTCAAGAGAGCGAGCCAGCTTTTGCGTGAGACCGAGTACAACATTGCGGAGATTTCCACAATGACAGGCTTTGCAAGTCCTAAATATTTCAGTGTATGCTTCAAAAGACATTTTGGTTTATCGCCATCCGAGTTCAAAAATTCAAATGAAGGGTGCTTTGTCCAAAAAAATGATAATTCGTACAAAATCGAACCTTTTTTGAATAAAACTAACCCATGAGGTTAGTGCATAATGCTGAATTTTGCTTATGCGAAAGGTGACATAAAATAATAACCCAATAATTATACAATTATGCTAACTAAACCAATCAGACATTTGCTTGGCACTTTAGTACGACTTGTTGCTGTAATGTGTCTTACCGTGATTTCGGTTCCGGTACTGGCACAATCGGATCAGCAGGTTGGAATGAAAGTCCAGGGAAATGTTTCCGATGAGAAGGGAGATCCTCTTATCGGTGCTGCTATTTTCATGCAGGGTAACAATTCCGTAAATGCTATTACTGACATAGACGGAAACTATGTGATTACGGTCCCTGATAAAAATGTAGTTCTTGTATTCACATATCTCGGATTCCAATCGAGAAATGTAGAAGTGGACGGACGTAAGGTGCTCAATGTGGTCATGAGCCAGGGAGAACAGTTGGACGATGCTGTTGTGGTTGCATATGGACGCCAGAAAAGAGAATCCGTGGTTGCTTCAATCACCACGATTGCTCCTGAGCAGCTTAAGGTTTCCACTAGCCGTTCAATCTCAAACAACCTTGCAGGAACGGTAGCTGGAGTCCTTGCAATCCAGAGATCCGGTGAGCCGGGATACGACAATTCCACATTCTGGATACGTGGTATAAGTACGTTCCAAGGTGCTGGAGGCAATCCTTTGGTTCTCATCGATGGTATTGAACGTGATATAAACAATATAGATGCTGAGGAAATCGAATCATTCTCTGTTCTCAAGGATGCGGCCGCAAGTGCGGTTTATGGTGTCCGTGGTGCAAATGGTGTCATACTTATCAATACTAAGAGAGGCCAGGTTGGCAAGCCGAGAGTTACAATCAAGGCTGAGATAGCAGGAACCGCTCCTGTGAAATTACCTTCGTATATTGGTGCGGCAGACTACATGCAGCTTATTGACGATACCCTTGTTGACACGGGCTCATCTCCTATGTACACTCAGAATATCGCCAGAACGCGTGCAAACTACGATCCTGACCTTTATCCGGATGTGAACTGGATTGATGCGATTTCAAAGGACTATGCGTCCAACCAGAGGGTGACTGCGGAGTTTTCAGGTGGTACCGAGGTTCTTCGTTATTCCTTCGTGGCAGCCGTGTTCAATGAGCAGGGAATACTTACTCGCGATCCAAACAAGGATTGGGACCCTTCCATCAAGCTTCAGAGGTATAATGTGCGGTCAAATGTCGATCTCAAAGTCACCAATACGACTAAGCTGCGTTTCAATATAGGTGGCTACCTCCAGGATAGGAATTCGACGACTCAAAGCGTGAGTGAGATCTTCAACAGGGCTTTCCGTCACGTTCCTTTTGCATTCCCGGTCCAGTATTCTACAGGTCAGATACCGGCCAACGAAGAGTCGAATGTCTGGGCTATGGCTACCCAGATGGGATATCAGAGGACCAGCACGCATAAGATAGAGACCTTGTTCAGCATCGATCAGGACTTTAAGTTCATTACTCCAGGACTCAAAGCGAGTGTGACATTCTCATTTGACCGTCTCTCATCTGGGACAGTATCTAGAAGTACAAGTCCTGACTTCTATAATCCCGCATCCAACCGAAATGAGGAAGGAATGCTCATAATCACCAAGAAGTCGAACGGGTCGAATACTCTCGGACACTCTACCAGCGGATCGTTCGGTACGAAGAGTATTTACCTGGAAGCGAATATCAACTACAACCGCACATTCGCAGAGAAGCATGCGGTGCAGGGACTTCTTCTCTTCAATCGCCGCAACTATGATAAAGGAGATAAACTGCCATTCAGGACACAAGGTCTTGCAGGTCGTGTGGCATATACATTTGCCAGCCGTTATGTCGCTGAGTTCAACTTTGGCTATAATGGTAGTGAGAACTTTGCAAAGGGACATCGATACGGATTCTTTCCATCAGCGGCTCTAGGTTGGGTTGTCAGCGAAGAATCTTTCATGAGAGGACTCAAGCCTTATGTGAATAAACTCAAGTTACGAGCTTCCTATGGTCAGACAGGTAATGCGGAACTCGATGGACGTCGTTTCGCATATCTTTCCACAATTACGGATGATTATGGCACTCTTGGCATGTACTACTGGGGAGAGGAGACGAACTTCAGCCGTGTAGGTATGGCTGAAGGAGAATTTGCCGTATCTGACCTGACATGGGAGAAAGTCAATAAGGCTAACATCGGTATCGAACTGGGCCTTTTCAATGGTGCATTAGATATTCAGGTCGATTTGTTTGATGAAAGGCGAAACAATATCTTCATGGCGCGTGAGTCCATCCCCGCGACCGCCGGTTTCATCAAGCAGCCATGGCAAAACTACGGTAAAGTGAAGAATCAAGGAGCCGAGCTCAGCATCAAGGTCAACAAGCAGTTTGCAAGCGGCCTTTTCATCAGTGCAATGGGAACCTTGACTTATGCGCATAATACTATCGTGGAAATGGATGAGGCGGCTTCGGTAGTAGGAACTAACAGGGCAAAGACAGGACATCCAGTGAATCAGCTCTTCGGTTATATTGACGATGGTCTATATACCTATGATGACTTTGTCGATGTAGAAGCTGGAATACTCCGCTCTGATCTTCCTGAAGTCACTCTTGTAAACAAGGTCCGTCCTGGTGATATAAAGTACAAGGATATAGGAGGTATTAATGGAAAGCCGGATGGAAAGATTGACGTATATGATAAGACCGCTATTGGAGGAACCTTGGATCCTGAACTTGTTTATGGATTCGGTCTGAATCTAGCTTACAAGGGATTTGATTTCGGAGCCCTGTTCTCTGGTGTGGGAAGGACCTGGAACATCCTTTCCGGCAATGTGATTCCTGTGTCCAACAAGGGTGTGTACTACAATGTATTCACTAACTATAAGGACCGCTGGACCGTAGATAATCCGTCTCAGGATGTGTTCTATCCTCGTCTTGATTATGGTACGAACGCGAATAACAATCAGGCATCCACATGGTGGCTCAAGGATATGAGTTTCCTCCGACTCAAGAATGTTGAGTTGGGCTATTCACTTCCTAAGAAAGTATTGGATAAAATTAAGATTACCGGTATTAGAGTGTACTTGAGAGGAACCAACCTTCTCACCTTCTCTTCCTTCAAATTGTGGGATCCGGAACTCAAATCTACCACCGGTGCAGCATATCCTGCGATGAAGAGTGTTTCTTTTGGTATTGAATTCAAATTTTAAACAGCATTGACATGAAACTTATTAAATATATAATAATAACTGCCATTGCCTTCTCAAGCCTTGTGAGCTGCTCATATCTGGATAAGCAGCCAGATGATCAGCTCACCATCGAAACGGTATTTGAGAACAAGACAAATATGGAACGCTGGCTTGCCTACATTTATACCGGTATTCCGAAGTTCTATTCTTACGATGGGCCGGATGCAATCGCAGACGAACTTGCTCCATCTGTGGGGTGGGAATCTCAGGGTTTCAAGGCTATCCTTTATCAGAACGGTAACTGGACCCCTTCGCAAGGAGGCGTAATCGGCTATTGGACAACCCTCCCTAAGTTGATACGTCAGGCATACATCTTTATAGAAAATGCTCACGCTCTTGATGATGTGTCTGAGACTGAGGTTGCATACATGAAGGCGGAGTGCCGTTTCATGATTGCATACTATCATTCGCTGATGGTGATGAATTATGGATCTGTTCCAATCATCGAGGGCGCCGCAGTCGGGACCGATGCATCAGAAATGATGCTCAAGCAACGCAAGTTCTATGAAGTGGTGGATTGGATTGCGGAGGAACTTGAGGAAACTGCCGATCAGCTTCCGAACTTCTATGATGATGCCACCAAGTATGGCCGTGCTACATCATTGTGGTGCCATGCTATCAGAGCCCGTCTTCTGACATTCGCCGCAAGCCCACTTGTGAACGGTAATCCCGCAATGCAGAATGTCGTGAATATCGACGGTGAGAATATCTTCTCGTCCGAGTTCGATGCCGAACGCTGGAGAGTGGCTGCAGAGGCAAACAAGACCCTTATAGACAAGGCGGAGGAGTCCGGACATGCGCTTTACATCCAAAGAGCAAACGGAGAGATCGACCCGTTCCAGTCTTACCAGAATGCCATAATGCTCCGCTATAATCAGGGCAATACGGAGGTTATCATCCCTCGTACCTATGATGATGCCGGATGGTTTGACCGTCAGTCCAATCCTCGCTCTATGGGTGGTGGCGGCGCCATAGGTATAACACAGAACCTTGTGGATGCATTCTTCATGAAAAACGGTCTTGTACCTATTACCGGTTATAATGCCGACGGAAGCCCTATCATCAATAGTGCATCAGGGTATACTGAGACCGGATTCTCCACTGCATCAGAAGTGGCTCAGACCACCTGGATATATGCAGACCAGTCAACTACAACCGAGTCAAACAGCGAATTCAATCATGTGATTGTTCCAAGCGGTACTTTCAATATGTACTGCAATCGTGAGCCTAGGTTCTATATATCGGTACTCTATAATGAGGCATATCATTATGGAAAGCGTCAGCATGGTTCCAAGAACTGGTATACCAACTTCTTCTCCGGAGGCGAAGATGGAGGGCCTAGCCACGACTCTCCATCAGCCGGTTACCTTATCCGCAAGAGAGTGGACCCGTCTGCCATTCCTTCAGACAGCAAGGGTACATATATCAAGCGTCAGGGTATCGTGTATCGTCTTGCGGAGGCTTATCTCAGCTATGCCGAGTGTCTTCTTGAGTACGCCATTACCAACGGCTCTTATGTTCAGGCACAGAGCGAAATCATAAAATATGTGAACAAGATCCGCGAGCGTGCCGGTATTCCTGTGTATGGTTCAGGACAGGGTGAGATACCGATTCCTACAGACCCAGAAGTCATGAGGGACCTTATCCACAGGGAGCGCCGTGTCGAACTCAACTGTGAGTCAGGAAACCGTTGGTATGACCTCCGCCGCTGGAAAGAAGCCGAAACCGCATTGGATGGTGACTTCTACGGCATGAATACCAAGGCTGACAATAAAGAGGACTTCTATAAGAGAACAAAATATCAGACCCGCAAGTTCATCAGCTATTGGTGGCCTATCCCGCAGGATGAGATTGACAAGAATACCAATCTTGTGCAGATTCCGGACTGGAACTAATAACCAAAAGTGTCAGACAGTATGAAAAAGACATATATAGCAATTTTATCCCTAATGGCCCTGGCAGCATGTCAGGAGCCTGTTAACTACCTTGAGCAGGCCAAGTCCTTCTTCGAGGCAGAAGAGACGATGGAACTCACAGCCTCTGCCAGGAAGATAGATCTGGACAGAGACAATATGGATGCCGTTGCGCTTACCTTTGAATGGACGAGCGCAAGACAGATGCCCGAGGATTATATCCCTACCTATATCACCAAGATCGATATAGACGGCAACAACTTCAACACCTGCGTCAGGACGGTGGAAGATGATGGAGTGTTCTCAAAGAGCTTTACCAATGCTCAGCTTCAGAGCTATATTCTTGAGAAGTGGGGCAAGTCTTATGTGCGTCCTGTGACCATCCAGTTCGGCGTTCTCTGCAAATGGGATGGCGGCGACCAGTATGTGATGCCGGAAGTGAGGACAGTGACCGTTGAAGTGAGACCATTCAGACCTCTGACCTTCGATGTGGACAAGATGTATCTCTCCGGCGATGCTGTTCAGGGCTCTACGCGTATTCTTATGAAGGCTACTCCTGAAAACGAGTTCCAGTATGCGGCTCATATTCCGCTCAAGAAGGGCCAGCTTACAATTCCTGTTGTCTACGATGGCGAGACGAGCTATGTGGCACCTTCTGATCTGGACGGTTCATCAATCATGGACGGGGAAGATGAGTCTGTCGTAATGCGTCCGGAAGCAATAGGTTGGAATATCGAGGAAGACGGAACATATCGTGTTGTCGTGAATATCCAGAACAAGACTGTCCGTATCTACAGCCCTGCGACCGACCTCAAGCCTAAGACCTTCAAGGGACATTTCGCGCTTGGCTCTTATGATGAAGATGTGGAGTTTACTCTAAATCCTGAAGGAAACGCCCTCGGCACACCATGGGATTTCGGCAAGAAGGGTGACAATGTGGATGGCGGCGGATGGTATTCTAAAGACCTTAAGTTCGAGTTCAGCGAGGCTGATCCTCAGCTTCTTGTGTACAGCGGAGCAGAAATCAAGGGCGACCAGTGCTTTGCAATCCTCAACTGGCTTACATCAGACGGAAAGCCTTACACCAATGTGAACTCGGCGTTCTATATCTTCCCTAAGAAGTCAGAAAAAGGAGATTATCAGGTGAACAAGAATATGTGGTATGACATTGCCTACGGTTTCCTGAATGATCCGGATCTCATGGTGGATGGAGTGAATGTCGGTACGATCATGCGTCAGATCAACTTCCTGTTCAGGAACGAGCAGAATGCTTCAACACCAGTCAACTTCATAATGATAGACTTCCGTAATGACAAAATATACTTTGATAAGAAATAACCACTAAATAAACACTTCTATGATCTTGAACACTAAAAGAATTTATGAGACTCCCGCTGTGGATATCGTAGAACTGGCAAACGCAGAAGCATTTCTGGCTACCAGTACCCGTACAGGAGCTACTTTCCTGGATGTAGATGAGACAGTTATGGATTTTAAATTTTAAAACAGGTAAAAAGATGAAAAAGATTGTATTATCAGTGGCAGCTCTTTCCATGCTGCTTGTTTCCTGCACAAAGGAAAACATTTCAGATTCATCTGAGAACCTGGTAGAGATAAATGTCAGCACCGGCTTCGATGATACCAAAGCTCAATTCGGTGAAATCTCTGATGGAACATATCCGGTTCTCTGGTCAGAGGGCGACAAGATTCAGTTGGCGCTTGCGTCTGTTGATGCCGACAACAAGGTAACCAGATCTAAATTTGTAGAGGCATCGGATGCTGCAGTCATCTCAAACGGTGGAAAAAACGCAACCTTCCGTGCGGATCTTTCCACTATTGAAGGTGCTACTCGTTACCAGTATTTCTCTTATGCTCCGGCTGGAGTGAAGGGCCAGTGGGGATGCTGGCAGATAGACAAGAGCCAGTCTCGTCTTAATATACCAAGCGTACAGACTCCTACCGCAACATCTCCAGATCCTAAGGCAATGGCATTCTATGGTAAGAGTCCTGTATATGATGGATTTGAGGCAAGCCCGGAGCTTACCTATAACCATCTTACCGGTTATGGATGCATCTCATTCGAGAATCTCAATCTTGAGGCAGATGATTCTGTCGAGAAGGTCGTGATTTCTACCCCGGATAATATTCTTGCAGGTCAGTATTCGGTGATGTATGGAAACGATTATCAGGCTTCTCTCAAGGACTACCAGATAACCATCAACACAACTGCAACCGAAAACATCTATTTTGCAGTGAATACATGTCAACCATCGACCAACACCATCAAGACCAGCATGAAGGTGACGGTAATCACAGCAAAAGGAAATACCTTTGAAAAGGACCTCGATGTGACAAACCATAATATTATCTTTAAGAGAGGCAAGTGCGTGAAGTTTACTGTCGATATGACTGGCATTGGTGAAATAGACCCTGTGTTCGAGTCTGGAATGTACCTTGTTGGCAATTCTGCTGCAGGAGGAAAGAAACTCAAGGCTGCCCTTGAAGATCCTACCAAGTTCGCATACTTCGGTGAGTTGAAGGCCGGTGACCTCAAGATTGCTCAGTTCAGCGAATCAGTGCCTACATACTATGTACACGACGGTGAGTTCGCATTTGGCGTTGCAGAGCCAGCGGGCACAAGCGAGACCGCTGAGGTATGGACTATCCCTGCAGACGGAAAATATCGTGTGGTATTCGATTCTGTCAACGGTACCATTACTATCTATGACCCGACTGAAGATGCCAAATTGTATAAGGTTATATCAGGTCGCTTCAACGCCGGCGGTTACAACGAGGATGTTACATTTACACTCGCTCCGGATCAGGGACTTAGCTTCGGCAACAAACCTAACAATGTGTTTGATGGCAGTGGCTGGGCTAAGGCTATGAATTTCCAGTTCAGTGCTGCTGACCCTCAAGTTTTAGTATGTACCGATAAGACCATAAAGGGAGAGCAGGTTTTTGCGATTATTGGATGGAAGACTGCAGATGGTAAAGCATATACCAATCTCAACTCCTGTTTTTATATATATAAGCCTGAAGAGGCACCGGGACATTACAAGGTTAATCTTAATGAATGGTATGATATGACCTATGGTTTCCTTGGTGACCCAGCTCTGAAAGTGGAAACGAATACTTACGGAAAGGACATGAGGGCTATGACATTCTTGCTTAGGGATGAGTCTGATAAGAGTACTCCTGCCAACTTCGTTATCATAGACTTCCGTAACAATAGGATCCGTTTCGAAAAGAGATAGCATCCGTCATAGATGAAACTTTTAAGAACAATACTTTTATTTGTCGGCGTTGCACTGGCGGTCTCCTGTGAAAAGGATCCCGCCGGTGCCGGCGCAGGCAATAACAACAAACCTTCAAATAACAAGGAGATCACCATCTCTCCGGAAAGGAACAAGGTCTATCGCAATCCGCTGAACGGCTTTGTGCTGTATTCGGGTCTGGGCAATGACATGACTAATTTCTGGGAGAGATATGAGGCCTTCCAGTCATCCAATGGTATTGTGAACGTATGCGATTATGCAAATACGCTTTTGATCCGCGGCACCTGGGCGCAGCTCAACCCTGAGGAGGGGCTTTATATCTGGATGGATGAATGTCAGACTGAAGAATCCAAGCGCTACAAGATGCTTGTGAAGGGGGCATGGGAAAGAGGAATGCGTGTCGGGTTCGGCTATAGGATGGACAGCCGTGACCTTCATGAGTGGGCTACTCCGAAGTATGTAAAGGAAAAAGGGGCACAAGGTTATGAGACCAGGACGGGCTCGGCAACCGTGTGGACTCCTTACCCTGACGACCCCGTGTTCCAGAAATGCTATGAGAAATTCATTCATGATTTTGCACAGCATATCAATGATCCCGAGCATTATGAGTTTGTCCATGGAGTGGGTATAGGCAAATGGGGAGAATATCACGAGTGTATTTACTCCACTGGTGACGAGAAACCGAAGATTCCGGTGTTTGAATGGGTTACGGACCTCTTTGTGAAGGAGTTTACAAAAATTCCGACATTCATCAACTATCACAGACATGTGGGAGCTCTCAAGAGCTCCGGCACAGCAAATCCTGATTCTGAGGGGATGATAGACAGTGCGGTGAAGAAGGGAATGTCCATAGGAAGCGGCGCATTCGGTATGGGGGCCTATTATAATTCATGGGAGAAACGTATTGTCGCAAAATACAGATATATCCGTCCGGTTGTTGCTGAAGGAGGCTGGGTCAAGTCGTCGCACGGGTCAGCTCCGTTCGATGACCCTAATGGTTACGAGACATGGTATGATGTCCGCAAGGGAGAGTATGACGATGCAATAGATGCATGTGCAAATATGCTCGATCTTAGATATAATGACAATCCTACCGAGTCGGAGGCCTACTCCTGGTTCAATGATGCATATACGCTTCTTGAGCAGTTCCTCCAGACCGGAACATACAGACTATATCCTCAGAAGATCTCTGTACCGGTTGAAATCAGTAATGGTGACAAGATCTCCATTGTGCATAAATGGGTAAATCTGGGTAATGCTTATTGCCCGACAAACATCCCGCAGTTTGAGGGAAAGTACAAGGTCGCTTTTGCTCTGATAAGGGCTACGACCGGAAAGATAGAAAAGATGTTCTATGATGAGGCGGCCCGTCCATGCGACTGGATCAAAGGCAAGACATCAACGTATGAACTGAAAACTGTTGTCAGCGATGTCGCTCCAGGTACTTATATCTGGGCTGTGGGTATCGTGGATGACCACTCGAAAGAAAAGAATATAGGAATATATATATCTGCAAAGGGAGACTTTACAGAAGATAACTGGTTACGTCTCACTACAGTAACTGTTAAATAGACTTGCGATATGAATAAGAAGAGATGCCTGTTGTCCTTTTTAATTACTTTTTCCATGGTTACGGTTTCGTGCCAGGGCAAAGTGGAAGAAGGAAGCTTAGACGGAGACGCCAGCAATTCGCGGACACTGACCATAAGCCCGGACAGGACTTCACTCCTGAGGAATCCCCTCAATGGCTGGGTCATGTATGTATCTGGCTCTTCCGACCCGTCATATTTTGATACGAAGATTTATGTGCCTGAACTTGGTAAGGAGGTCTTTGTGCGTGATTATGTGTCTGCGTGCTATATCCGTACAGGATGGAAGGCTTTCAATCCCGCAGACGGCCAATATGCATGGAATGATCCGGACAGCAGACTTTACAAGATTATAGCGAGGGCGGAAGAACTGGGTATCCCGATAGCTTTCCGTGTGGTGGTGGATGGTCGTGACCAGAGGGAGAATACGCCTCAGTTCGTGTTCGATGCCGGAGCAAATTATTGGCTTTCTGACTCAAAATATCCTGACAGGAAGACACCTCTTGCAATAGATCCTGTCTGGAGAGAGTATTATGAGAAGTTCGTGAGGGCCTTTGCAGAGCGCTTCAATGACCCTGCAATATGCTCTTTCATAGATGCTTATGGTCTTGGAAAATGGGGCGAAGGACACAATGTCTGCTATGAACAGAATAATGCAATCACATCAAAGACTTCGGAATATAAGGCCGATACGATGGAATGGATCACCGGACTGTATAGCAGCTGTTTTACAAAAATACCTCTTGTGATTAACTATCATCGTCAGATCGGACACCCGGTCAGCGAAGGCTCCAAGGCGCAGCCGGACAGTGAGTCTGTTCTTCAGATTGCCATTGACAACGGTTATTGCCTGCGTTCTGACGCATTCGGAATGAATAATCAGGATTGGGGCTATAACGACTGGGAGCGTGCATATGTGATGAAATGGCAATACAAGTTGCCTATCATTATGGAAGGGGGATGGATCGTGGGCCAGCACTCATACTGGAATGATGAGAAGGGCTATCGTAAAGGCCATCCGGAAGATGTGAGAAAGGGAGAATTTGATTCTTCAGCCGAAGCCCATGTGAATATGATGGATTTTCGTGTTGGCGATGAAACGAAATCATGGTTCGAGACCAGCTATAATCTCGTTCAAAGATTCATATCCGAAGGAGGATATAGAGTATATCCTGACAAGGTTTCGCTTCCGACTTCACTGAAGAATGGTGAGAATTCGAAGATAACTCATCGCTGGCGCAATCTCGGCTGGGGTTACCTTCCTAACAATCTCAAGCAATGGAACTACAAGTACAAAGTCGCTTTTGCCCTTCTTGATGCAGACGGTAAGGTAGCTCAGATGTTCATAGACAATAAATGTGAGCCATCCGAATGGCTTCAGGATGAGCCTAAGAGTTATACATACGAGATAAAGGCAGATGTGAAGCCCGGCACCTACCTGTGGGCCGTCGCGATTGTCGACACTTCTTTTGAAAACATACCAGGAATCCAACTTGCCATTGCCAAACTCAGCAAGACTGAAGATGGTTGGACAAAACTTGCTAATGTAACAGTAGAATAAAATGAAAACATATAGACTGATATTGACCCTTGCTGCAGCTATGTTGTTGACAGTTGCAGCTGATTCGTGTGGAGGAACCACTTTCCCGGAAGATGATGGAAATTCGAACGAAGAACAGGTGGATCCTACACCTACTCCCGAACCAGATCCTGAACCGGAACCTGAACCGGAACCAGAACCAGATCCAGAACCAGATCCAGAACCAGATCCAGAACCAGATCCGGAACCAGATCCGAAACCAGATCCGGAACCAGATCCGGAACCAGATCCGGAACCAGATCCGGAACCAACGCCAAGAGAGGTTTCGTTACCTTCTCCTATAGTTCCGTCTGACGGCCAGACCCTCAAGGTCCTTGCTATCGGAAACAGCTTTTCCCAGGATGCTGTAGAGCAGTATCTTTATGAACTGTTCAAGGCTTCCGGTCAGGAGGCTGTGGTGGGAAATATGTATATAGGAGGCTGTACCATAGATACTCATTGGGCGAACACTTCCAACGGGACAGCTATGTATGAATATCGCAAGGTTGTTGAGGGGACGAAGACCAACACGACCGGAAAGGGGATATTGGAAGGCATAAAGGATGAGGACTGGGATGTGATTACAGTCCAGCAGGCCAGTGGGTCTTCCGGTATCTACAGCACTTACTCCAATCTCAATTCCTTGATAAACTATATCAAGACTAATGCAAGTAATCCGGATGTCATCATAGTCTTCCATCAGACATGGTCCTATTCGCAGAACTCCACTCATGGAGAGTTCCCTAAATACGAAAGCAATCAGATGACAATGTATAATATGATTTGCGATGCTGTAAATCAGATGTACAACGATTGTGTATCCGTTGCCGGTGTGATTCCTTCGGGTACCGCCATCCAGAATGCCCGCACTTCATATCTGGGAGATACTTTCAACCGTGACGGATATCATCTGGAAGTCAATTACGGGCGTTTTACGGCAGCCTGCACATGGTTTGAGGCTCTCACGGGAAAAGATGCGACAGCCAATCCGTACAAGCCATCGACTGTCAGTGACAGTCAGGCCAGCGTTGCCAAGGCGGCAGCTCATGCTGCATGTAAGAAACTCATTGGCGTCACAGATCTTGTGGAGTTCAAGAATCCTCCTACATCAGACACTCTGACTCTGCCTTCGGTTGGGGAAGAGGATGGTGGAACATATTAATTGACCTGTTTATGAAAGTGAAGAAACTTGTATTATTGATTGTGCTTTCGCTTGTTGTTATGTCTTGTAACCGACAAGAGACAGTAGAGGAACTTGCAGACAGGGTGTTCAAGATTGCCGTAGAGCAGGTGAAACTGATGGACAGTATGCTTGAGGAGGGTGAATGTCCCCGTTCGCTGAATCCTGACGGCTCGCTGATGAAATCGACCATCTGGTGGTGGTGCTCCGGATTCTATCCTGGTACAGCATGGCTTGCCTATGAGTATGCTCAAGATGAGCAGGTGAAGGATATAGCACTTAGACATACTGTAAAATTGGACAGCATACGTTTCCGTACCAATGACCATGACGTGGGATTCCAGCTTAACTGCAGCTATGGAAATGCATTCAGACTTACCGGAAATAAAGATTTCAAGGCTGTGCTGCATGATGGGGCCCATTCGTTAGCGACCCGTCTGAATCCGACCATAGGATGCACCCGTAGCTGGGATTATGATGGCAGGCCATGGGATTTCCCTGTCATAATCGACAATATGATGAATCTGGAACTTCTGCTGAAGGTCGGTCAGATGTATGATGAGCCGGAATTGTGCGAAAAAGCTGTCAGTCACGCTGATGTGACCATGAAGAATCATTTCCGGGAAGACGGTAGCAGCTGGCACCTGGTGGATTATAATCCTCTGACGGGAAATGTAAATAAAAAGCAGACTGTTCAGGGATATTCCGATGATTCAGCATGGTCCCGGGGACAGTCATGGGGCTTGTACGGGTTCACGATGATGTATCAGTATACCCGTGATGAGAAATATCTTTGCCATGCTTTAAAGGTGGCCGACTATCTGCTCCCACGTCTGCCTGAAGATGGCGTCCCATATTGGGATTATGATGACCCGGATATACCGGATGCTCCACGTGATGCTTCTGCCGCTGCTATTATGGCCAGCGCATTGGTTTCTCTTTCCGAATTTGTCGAAGGCGAGCGCAGTGATAAATATCTTTCAGCTGCAGAAAATATAGTTCGGACATTAGCCTCCGAAGAATATCTCTCGGAAGAAGGAAGCAATTGTGGATTTATTCTAAAGCATGGAGTCGGATTTCTGAAGGCAGGATCAGAGGTGGATGTGCCTTTGACATATTCGGACTATTATTTCCTGGAAGCAATCTTGAAACTATTGAAATTGAGTTAATTGCATGAAAAGACTCCTCCTTCCCCTTCTACTCATCTGCTGCAACCTCTCTGCCGCAAACATCTGGCTAGAGACGGAGAATTTCTCCGAAAAAGGCGGATGGGTTGTGGACCAGCAGTTCATGGATCTTATGGGGTCACCGTATCTCATGGCCCATGGCATGGGACGGCCCGTGCCGGATGCATCGACAACTGTGGATATTCCACATAAAGGAAAGTGGCATGTGTATGTGCGTACATTCAACTGGACATCTCCGTGGACTTCTCAGGATGGACCGGGCGCATTCAAGGTGAAGGTGGGCGAGGAGACTCTCAAGACAGTTCTGGGAACGAAAGGGGACTGCTGGCAGTGGCAGTATGCCGGGAAAGTCAGTCTCAAGGCTGGAAAGACAACTATCGCGCTATCTGACCTGACAGGGTTCAACGGCAGATGCGATGCCTTGTATCTGACAACGGAGGAAGGAGATGTACCCCCTTCTGAGGCAGCTGCTCTGGAGACTTTCAGAAGAAATATGTTGAATCTTCCTGCTCCTCAGGTTGAGGAATATGAGTTTGTCGTTGTCGGAGGCGGAATAGCCGGAATGTGCGCTGCCGTCTCTGCAGCGCGTCTGGGAAGCAAGGTGGCCCTTATCAATGACCGCCCGGTACTCGGTGGAAACAATAGTTCAGAGATTCGTGTACACCTTGGAGGCCACATCGAACTCGGGCCGAACAAGGGGCTTGGCAGGATGATCCGCGAATTCGGACACACCAAGTCAGGAAATGCCCAGCCTGCATCGAACTATGAGGATGAAAAGAAACAGCAATTTATTGATGCTGAGGAGAATGTGACATTGTATGCTCCTTACAGGGCAGTGGATGTAAGGATGGAGGGCAAGAAGATAGCTGCCGTACTCATTCGCCATATCGAGACTTCAGAGGAACTTTGGATTGAGGCACCTCTTTTCAGCGATTGCACCGGGGATGCTACCATCGGCTTCCTTGCCGGAGCAGACTATCTCATGGGGCGAGAGGCCGCTTCAGAATATGGAGAAAGCCTTGCGCCTGAAACTGCCGACAAGATGACTATGGGCGCTTCCGTACAGTGGTATTCCAAGAAGACCGACTCTCCGTCATCCTTCCCTGAATTTACCTACGGGATTATATTCAATGAGGACAATTGTGAGAAGGTGCGTATGGGAGAATGGCAGTGGGAGACCGGAATGAATTTCGACCAGGTCTATGATGCCGAAAGAATCAGGGACTATGGATTGCTTGTAGTATATTCCAATTGGAGTTTCCTCAAGAACCATTATTCGAAGAAGGAAGATTATGCCTGCCGCGCGCTTGATTGGGTGGCATATATCGCCGGAAAGAGGGAGTCACGACGCCTTCTGGGAGACTACATCCTCAAGCAGGATGACATAGACAAAAATGTATTCCACGAGGACGGGTCATTCACCTCCTCCTGGAGCATCGACCTCCATTTCCCGGACCCTAAGAACACAGCCAATTTCCCGGGCGGGGAATTCAAGGCTGCAACCGTCCATAACTGGATCTATCCATGCACGGTACCGTACAGGTGTCTCTATTCCAGAAATATTGACAACCTGTTTATGGCTGGAAGAAATATAAGTGTGACTCACGTTGCGCTCGGAACCGTCAGGGTGATGCGCACGACCGGAATGATGGGTGAGACTGTAGGAATGGCAGCTGCCCTGTGCCGGGAAAATGCCTGCTCTCCTCGTGAAGTCTATCAGCATCATCTTTCTCAGCTCAAGGCTCTTATGCAGGAAGGCATAGGCAAACACGAGGGCCTTAACGACCAGACATTCAATCGTGCCAATCGCCTGCTCGACACCCCGAAAGTACACTGATATGACTATTTTACGATATTTATTGTCCCTGACAATCACTTTCTTTACAGCCACCCTGCTGACAGCAACAACCCTGTCGGCACAGCCCACCACATCCTATGCCACTCTTCAGGATGGAAGGCTCAGCATCGGTAATGAACTCATACAGAGAACATTCGACTGGAACGGAGGCAACCTCAGGACAGTCAGATTGACAGTCAAATCCACGGGCAAGGTTTTCGAATCATCGTCCCTTAAGCCGGATTTCGTCCCGATGGACAATGCTCCCGAGGCCACAGACGGCACTTTCACGACGGAATTTGTACCGGAGGATAATCTTCATCCGTCCCACCTCAAGGCCGTGGTCTCATTCTCTCTTGGCAGCCTCCAGGTCAGAAGGGAGTATCGAATCTATGACGGAGTCCCTGCAATTGCTTGCGACACCTACCTCAAGGGAAGTTTCAGCGGAAAGTTGACAACAGGTGCTGAAAATGCTGCCGACCGCAAGAACATAGAGTTTGCCGAGGATACGAAAACCCGTCCGGAGGCATCCCTGCTTGATCAGCTCAACTTCAGCGGAATGCACTGGCGCTGCAAGGCTGTAGAATTTTTAGATGTGACTGATTGGCACAATAATCTTGTGACAGAGAAGGACTTCATATCCTATCACAAGGTTTCTTGCAAGGGCAATCTTCTCTTTGCGAGGGACGGCCTCGACGGCTCCGGCTATTTCTTCCTGAAGGAAGCTCCCTGCTCTTTTGTGCAGCTTTCCTATGGCGGAGCAGATTTCATTACAGATTACGGACATATTATGGTAACCGGCCTCGGCCTTGCTCCCAAAGATGTTACCTCGGATTGCTGGACGCAGGCATATTCTTGTGTCACAGGAGTTTATCCAGATGGAGAGCTCTCGGCCCTGACTGCCTTGCGCTCATACCAGAAAAGCATTCGCCGTCACATTCCCGGTCGGGACGAGATGGTGATGATGAACACCTGGGGAGACAGAAGTCAGGATTCAAAAGTGAATGAAAAATTTTGTCTTGAGGAAATCGAGAAGGCTGCCCGTCTTGGCATCACCCTCTTTCAGATAGACGATGGCTGGCAAGCCGGGAAGAGCCCAAATTCCGCTGTAGCGAAAGGCTCCTTCAAGAACATATGGGATAATCCCGACTACTGGAAACCTGATCCGGTGAAATATCCACGAGGTCTTGCCCCTATTGTGGAACGCGGCAGGGAACTTGGAGTACAGATCGGTCTGTGGTATAACCCAAGCGTACAGAATGACTTCGAAGATTGGGAGAAAGATGCGGATGCAATTCTGGGTTTGTATCGCCAATATGGAATCAAGATATTCAAAATCGACGGTCTGCAGATTCCTTCCAAAAAGGCTGAAATCAATCTGCGCCGTCTTTTCAACAAGGTGATGCAGCACAGCCGCGGGGAGGTTGTTTTCAATATGGATGCTACGGCCGGCCGCCGCGCAGGCTATCATTATTTCAATGAATATGGCAACATTTTCCTTGAAAACCGCTACACAGATTGGGGCAATTATTATCCGTACTGGACCTTGCGCAACCTCTGGACACTTTCAAAGTATGTCCCGGCAGAGAAACTTCAGATTGAGTTCCTTAACAAGTGGCGCAATATTTCCAAATATCCTTCCCAGGACCGCTTCGCTCCGTCAAATTATGGCTTTGATTATCTTTTTGCCATTACAATGGCAGCTCAGCCTCTGGCCTGGATGGAAGCATCCAACCTTCCGGAGGAAGCATATTCAATATCTTCATTGATAGAAAGTTACAAAGAAATAAGCGCGGATTTTCACGCTGGAATCATTTTGCCTGTCGGAGAAGAACCCTCTGGAATGTCCTGGACTGGTTTCCAGTCTTTGACCTCGGAATCGGAAGGTTATATGCTTGTTTTCCGTGAGGACAATGACAGGGAATCCTGCCGGGTCCGCACCTGGTTCCCGGAGGGAGCAAAGGTAAGTTTCAAACCTATTGCCGGCCTTGGGGGCAGGTTCACTGCAAAGGTCGAAGCCGGTTCTTTCGTGTGCTTTTCCCTACCTTCGGAAAATTCATTTGCTCTGTATAAATATATATTGAAATGACTGTAAAATAAATACTTAGGTTTCGCATATTGCTAAACTTGAATAATTGTAACTATATGAAAATCAGATATATACTTTCGTTTGTGCTATTTTTGGCAGTTTCTCTGGATTCCATTGCCGGTGATTTTATGACCAATGTATATGGCAGGAATTTCCGTGACCTGGGAGGAAAGTGGGATGCCATCATCGACCTCTATGATCAGGGAGAGAGGATGCAGGTCTATAAGAACAACAAGCCTTCCGGAAAGACCGACTTCTATGAATATTCCTTCGATGGCTCCCTTCGCCTGAATGTGCCCGGCGACTGGAACAGCCAGCTTCCGCAACTGGAATATTATGAGGGAACTGTTTGGTATTCAAGACATTTTGATGCTTCAGATGATGTTTTGAATAATGCTTCCAAAAGGCAGTTCCTCTATTTCGGAGCTGTCAGCTACAGATGCAAGGTCTATCTGAACGGGGAGTTCCTGGTTGCCCACGAAGGTGGCTTCACACCTTTCCAGATTGAGGTGACCGACCGTCTCGTCAAGGGGGATAATTTACTTGTGGTACAGGTGAATAACAGACGAACCTCAGATGCTATTCCTGCCCTTTCTTTCGATTGGTGGAACTATGGTGGAATAACCCGTGACGTGATGCTCATCAGCACTCCGGTTTCATATATAAATGATTATTTCATCCGTCTGGATAAAGATGATCCAGCCTTGATTCACGCCTCTGTTGCTCTTGAGGGCTGTAGCGAAGGTGGGGAAGTCAGGATTGAGATCCCTGAACTGAAGGTGGATGTGAAGGCTTCTATTGACGGCAATGGATGTGCGGAAACTTCTTTCAGGGTGAAAAAACTCATCAGGTGGGAGCCGGGAAATCCCAAACTTTACAAAGTAAGAATTTCGTCGGATAGGGATAGCATAGAGGAGGAAATCGGCTTCAGAAATATTTCCGTTGACGGTACTAAGATTCTTGTGAACGGCAAACCGACCTTTATGAGATGCGTTTCTTTTCACGAGGAAATCCCCCAGCGCCGTGGTCGGGCTTTTTCAGAGAATGATGCCCAGATGCTGATTTCTGAGGCTGAAGCCTTGGGAGTCAATATGATAAGGCTTGCACATTATCCGCAGAATGAATACATTGTCCGTCTTGCTGAGAGAAAAGGTATTATTCTGTGGCAGGAAATACCTGTATGGCAGGGCATCGATTTTGACAATGCCGCCACGATGGACAAAGCTTTGGGAATGTTCTCCGAGATGCTCCGCCGCGACCGTAACAGATGTGCAGTAGGTTTCTGGGGCATTGCAAATGAGACAAGACCGTCACCGTCAAGGAATGCCTTCCTCAGGAAGGAACTCTCATTTGCCCGGAGCATTGATCCGACAAGGCTATATACTGCTGCCTTCGACAATGTGTATTTTAAGGAAGAGTTCGGGGAATTCCGCATTGAGGATGAGCTTGTGGACGATTTGGATGTCATTTCTTTCAATAAATATATGGGATGGTATGCTCCTTGGCCTGTGGAACCGTCAAAGTGTGTGTGGAATGTTGCCCCGGGCAAGCCTGTCATCATTTCAGAGTTCGGTGGCGAGGCCCTCTATGGGCAGTCAGGAGAAGAAGATGTTGCATCAAGTTGGAGCGAGGATTATCAGGCCAAACTTTATCGAGACAACCTTGAGATGTTCAAGCATATCCCTAATCTTGCCGGGGTATCTCCGTGGATTCTTTTCGATTTCCGTTCTCCGTTCCGTTTCCATCCGACCAATCAGGAGGGATGGAACCGCAAGGGACTGGTTTCTGACCGTGGTCAGCGCAAAAAGGCCTGGTACATTATGCACGACTGGTATATGATTCTTGCAAAAGAAAATTAATTTATCTTTGCCAGTCAGTTCTTTCCTTTTTTAACTTCAATCATTATGCATTCGAGTCTGAAATTTACTTTTACTTTTCTTGCAGTGGCGCTTGTCGCAGCCTCTTGCAGCAGTGATGACATTGTCTATAAGGATGCTTCGGCTCCGGTAGAAAAACGAGTTGAGGACCTTCTCAAGAGGATGACACTTGAGGAAAAACTTCTCCAGCTGAACCAATATACCCTTGGAATGAATAACATAGAGAACAACCTGGGTGAGGCAGTGAGGGAAATTCCTGCTGAGATTGGTTCGCTGATTTATTTCGGTGATGATGCGATTCTGCGAAACAAGATGCAGCATAGGGCTATGGAGGAGTCCAGGCTCGGAATTCCCATTCTCTTCGGTCACGATGTCATTCACGGCTACCGTACCATCTTTCCCGTTCCGCTTGCCCAGGCCTGCTCCTGGAACCCCGAACTGGTCCGTCAGGGATGTGCAGTCGCTGCACAGGAGTCTTATTCCTGCGGGGTGGACTGGACCTTTTCTCCTATGGTGGACATCGCCCGTGACCCTCGCTGGGGAAGGGTGATGGAAGGCTATGGGGAGGACCCTTACGCTGCTTCTGTCTATTGCCAGGCGGCAGTCAGAGGCTATCAAGGCGATGACCTTGGGGCGGAAAACACAATTGCAGCTTGCCTGAAGCATTATGTCGGATATGGAGCTTCTGAGGCCGGTCGCGACTATGTCCCTGCCGA
Organism: uncultured Bacteroidales bacterium; assembly: GCA_945870315.1. GTDB lineage: Bacteria > Bacteroidota > Bacteroidia > Bacteroidales > UBA932 > Cryptobacteroides. Next base: position 3,784 of record CAMBRR010000010.1, on the reverse strand, counting down.
AATTTCAGATCAGACCCTCTGGGATACCTATCTGCCCCCTTTTGAGGCGGGTGTCAAGGCTGGAGCTGCAACTCTTATGAGCGCTTTCCATAACATCAGCGGTACTCCTGCTTCCGGCAATCACTACATCCTGACGGAGGTCCTGAAGGATAAATGGGGACACGACGGTTTCGTTGTTTCCGACTGGGATGCAGTGGTCCAGCTCAAGAATCAAGGTATGGCTGCTGATGATAAGGAGGCCGCCGAAATTGCATTCAATGCTGGCATTGAGATGGATATGGTGGATGATCTTTACAAGAAATACATTCCTCAGCTGCTGGAAGAAGGTAAAGTGAAGATGTCCCAAGTTGACGAGGCCGTGCGCAGGGTACTTCGAATAAAGTTCAGACTCGGGCTTTTTGACAAACCTTATATTGAGGAAAAACCTGAGAGTGAGCGTTATCTTTTGCCTGAAAGTCTTGATCTTGCAGAGCGTCTTGCAACAGAGTCGATGGTTCTGCTCAAAAATGATGATGGTCTCCTCCCACTTGATATCCGAAGTCGGATTGCCCTGATTGGACCGCTTTCTTCTGTTCGTCGGGACCATAATGGGAACTGGTATGGCCGTGGAAAGGAAACAGATGTCATACCTTTCAATGAGGGAATTGCAGAGGAGTTCAGCGGAAGGCTTACTGTGGCTGAAGGATGTGACTTTGAGGGAGATGACAGAAGCGGTTTTGCCAGGGCGGTTGCTGCTGCCAGGGAAAGCGATGTTGCAGTTGTATGCATAGGTCACAAGTCCCGTTGGAGCGGGGAGAACTGTTCTCGTTCAACCATTGAGATTCCTCAGATCCAACTTGATTTGGTGCGTGCGATTAAGGCTACAGGAACGAAGGTAGTGCTTCTGGTGTCTTGCGGAAGGCCTGTGGATTTGCACTTGTTCGAGCCGGAAGCGGATGCCATTCTGCTGACTTGGCATCCGGGAACTATGGCAGGGCGAGCTGTAGCCGGAATCCTGAGCGGACGCAGCAATCCTTCCGGCAAACTTGCAATCACATTCCCATACACAACAGGCCAGATTCCAATCTACTACAATCGCCGCAACAGCGGTCGTCGCGGTACCCAAGGCATTTACAAGGATATAACCAGCAATCCAATGTACCAATTCGGTTATGGCTTGAGTTATTCTACTTTTGAATATGGCCCGCTCACTCTCAGCTCCGAAAATGTCAGTCGAAATGGTTCGCTTCAGGCATCGGTTACAGTGACAAACACAAGTTCTCGCGACGGACAGGAAACCGTGCACTGGTTCATCTGTGATCCTGTCAGCCGCATAACCCGTCCGGTCAAAGAACTGAAATATTTCGAGAAACAACTCATTCCGGCAGGGGAGAGCAGGACTTTCACCTTTGACATTGAACCGATGCGTGATCTTGGCTTCGTTGACCGCACAGGTCGCAGATACCTCGACAGCGGTGAATACCACATCATCGTCGGCACCCAGCAAGCCACTATCACCGTCACGGACTGATAAACTGCTCAATCAGTGAGCAATTTCTGTGCATCAATAGTCAAGTGCACTTTGTGTCAATATTTTTAGTAAATTATGACTAAACATATGATATCCAGACATCTTATCAGCCGCATTGCGGTAATTTTGACGGCATTGACACTATCGGCAGGATGGGCATCAGCCCAAAGGACGGACATGCTTCTTGAAAAAGGGTGGAAATTCCACCGCGGAGAGGCGGAAGGAGCATCTGGGGTTGATTTTGACGACTCCGGATGGGAAAATGTCAGAGTGCCTCACGACTGGGCAATCACCGGCCCGTTCAGTATTGAGCACGACCTTCAGAAAGTTGCAGTCACCCAGAATTTTGAAACCGTAGCGACTCTCAAAACAGGTCGTACAGGTGGCCTTCCATATATTGGAACTGGTTGGTACAGAACCACTTTTGAAGTACCTGCAGGCAAGATGGCAGAGCTGCTTTTTGACGGAGCAATGAGTGACGCCAGAGTCTATGTCAACGGTAAGGAAGTCTGCTACTCGCCTTATGGCTACAGCCCCTTTCACGTGGATGTCACCCCTTTCCTAAAACCGGAAGGAGAATCAAATACCCTTGCAGTCAGGCTGGAAAACCAACCGTTTTCGTCACGCTGGTACCCTGGAGCCGGGCTCTATAGAAATGTACACCTGATTACCACCGACAAAGTCCATATACCCGTTTGGGGAACACATATCACAACTCCCCATATAGAAAAAGCCTATGCCTCGGTTCATCTCGAAACTGAAGTCGAAGGCGGTGCAGGATGCTCCTTGAAAATCAAGACTTCGATCTATGCTCCCAACGGAAGCAAAGTGGCAGAGAAAACTTTTGCAGGAAAGACAGGCGAAGGACAGCCTCTTGTGCAGAATTTCATCGTTGAGTCTCCTTTGCTTTGGTCCCCTGAAACCCCGAATCTCTATGAGGCAGTTTCGGAACTCTATGACGGAGAGCGACTTGCAGATGTCTATAAGACACGTTTCGGCTTCCGCACTATGGAGTTCATTCCCGAAAAAGGTTTCTTCCTCAATGGAAAGCCCCGCAAGTTCCAGGGCGTCTGCAATCACCACGACCTGGGACCTCTGGGCGCAGCAATCAATGTTGCTGCCCTCAGGCACCAGTTGCTTATTCTTAAAGATATGGGTTGCGATGCAATCCGCACTTCTCATAATATGCCTGCTCCGGAACTCGTGGAACTTTGTGATGAGCTCGGTTTTATGATGATGGTTGAGCCTTTCGATGAATGGGATATTGCAAAATGTCGGAACGGCTACCATAGGTTCTTTAATGAAGAATCTGATATTGAGGGAGTTACCTGGGCAGAAAGAGATATGGTCAGAATGCTGCGTCGTTGGAGAAACAATCCTTGCGTAGCGCTATGGAGTATCGGTAACGAGGTCCCGACTCAGTGTGATGTCCAGGGATATAAGGTGGCCAAATTCCTTCAGGATATCTGCCATAGAGAGGATCCTACAAGGGTGTGCACCTGTGGTATGGACCAGGTCTCTTGTGTGCTTGACAATGGCTTTGCAGCCCTGATTGATGTGCCTGGCCTGAACTACAGGACATTCAGATACCTTGAGGCCTACAATGATCTGCCACACGGATTCATCCTTGGAAGCGAAACTGCATCAACCGTCAGCTCGCGAGGTGTTTACAAGTTCCCGGCAGAAAAGCGTTTTGGAGCCACTGACGCGGATCACCAGTGTTCCGGTTATGACCTTGATGCCTGTTCCTGGTCAAATGTACCTGATATTGATTTTGCTCTTGCTGATGATTACCCTTGGACGATGGGTCAGTTTGTCTGGACAGGATTCGATTACCTTGGAGAGCCATCTCCATATGACAAGGATTCATGGCCGAACCACAGTTCCATGTTCGGAATCATTGACCTGGCATCCATTCCGAAGGACCGTTTCTACCTCTACAGAAGTGTATGGAACAGGGATGAAACCACTCTTCATATCCTGCCGCATTGGAATTGGGAAGGTACTGGAATTCAGGAAATTCCTGTCTATGTATATACCTCTTGCCCGGAGGCTGAACTTTTTGTCAACGGTGTCAGCCAAGGCAGGCTTCGCAAAACTCCTTCAGCTAGGGCTGAGGGTGTGCAGACAGAGAACCATGAGTGCCGCTATAGGCTGATGTGGGAGGATGTAAAGTATGAAAAGGGAGAGATTGAAGTTGTTGCATATGACAATGACGGTAAGGAAGTCGCTCGCAAATCTATTCGCACTGCCGGCAAACCTCATCATATAGAG